>NZ_BPLI01000007.1:0-62084 GCF_019656175.1 Bacillus sp. BML-BC051 | reverse complement strand
TGCATTTCCGCTTTAGTGTTTAACGAGGTGTACTTTTAAATAAATTAATTAATCTCATCCTCAACTTCGATTCTTTTCTTCTCTCTTGCGATTTTTAAAAACTCTAAAAGTTCTGGGTTAGTATTCATTTTTTTGTAAGCTACTGACATTTCTGCAACAAAATTAGAATCATATAACTCTTTATATACGACTTCTGTTTTATACAATTTATTCGCCGATACAGGTATTACCGTAATTCCAATTCCTGCCGCTACAAGTCCCATAACTGTTTGATATTCCGTTGCTTCTTGTACAATATGTGGACTAAACCCGACGTCACGGCAAAGTGATAAAATTGTATCGTATAACGCTGGCCATACGGGCCTTGTAATAAATACAAACGGTTCGTCTCTTAAATCTTCAATATGTATTTCATCCTTTTCAGCAAGTGGATGCGCCTTCGGTAAACATAACGTACAAGAAAGCCTTTGAATTGGTTCTAACTCTAGCAATTGCGTTGGAATTGGTGGACGTAAAAAACCAATATCAATACGGTTATCGTGAAGTGCATGCACTTGATCTGGTGTTGACAGCTCATGTAGTGCAACAGACACTCTCGGAAATTTCTTTCTATACTCCCTTACGATAGATGGTAAAATATCATATATCGCCGCACCTACAAAACCAATTGAAAGTGAGCCCACTTCTCCCCTTTGGGCACTTTGTGCAATCTCTACTGCTTTTTCAATTTGTTCGAACGCTTTTTTTACTTCTTTTAAAAACATTTCTCCAGCCTCTGTTAATTCAACCTTTCTCTTCGTTCTTGAAAATAACATAACTCCCATTTCTTTTTCTAATTGCTGAATTTGTTGACTAAGCGGTGGTTGTGTCATTTGTAAACGAGCAGCTGCTCGTCCAAAGTGTAACTCCTCTGCCACTACAACGAAATATTGCAAATGCCGTAATTCCATTTTGGACACCCTTTTCACTTTCGATTAATACATCTAATATATTAATAACATATAATTTATATATTAGACAAATTTTTTGAATGAACGTATAGTAGAAATTGTTAATTCTTTTTTACAATTTTTATGTAAAAATAGAAAGAGGTGGTTACTGTATGAAATGGTGGAAATTAAGCGGACAAATTTTATTATTATTTTGTTTCGCTTGGACAGGTGAATGGATTACAAAACAGGCACACCTCCCAGTTCCAGGAAGTATAATCGGTATTTTTTTATTATTAATTTCATTAAAATTTAACCTAGTGAAAAAAGAGTGGATACAAGACGGAGCAGACTTTTTATTAAAAGAACTTATTTTATTTTTCATTCCTTCTGCAGTCGCTGTCATACGCTACAAAGATACACTATCACAATATGGAATCGATCTCATTTTAATTATTATGATTAGTACACTTTGCGTTACCTTAGTTACAGGACTTTTAACAGAATTGCTACTAAAGCGGAAAGGATCAACACAATGATCGGCTTTCTTTGTTTATTATTAACACTATTCACATATTGGATATCGAAGAAAATGTATCAACGCTGGAATTGGAGCTTACTTTCTCCTCTTCTCGTCTGTCCTATTATTTTAATTGCTTTATTACTCGGACTAGACACACCTTATGAAACATATGAAACAGGTGGTCAATGGTTAACAGAATTATTAAAGCCTGCAACAGTTGCTTTTGCATGGCCAATCTATAAATACTTTGATTTACTCAAGAAACATGGAATAGCTATCTTACTTAACGTCATTGTCGGTTCTTTTTTATCAGTTATTACTTCAGCACTACTAGCAAATTATTTTCAAATTGATTCATCGTTAGAACATAGTTTGGCACCTCATATTGTAACAACACCAATTGCAATGGCTATTTCAGAAATGATTGGTGGTATGTCACAATTAACAGCCGTATTTGTTGTTTTAACTGCATTAACAGGGGCACTGCTCGGTCCTTCTCTCATACGCATATGTCGTATTAAAACCGCACTCGCAAAAGGCATTATGTTAGGCACGAGCGCAAATGGAACCGGTACATCAAAAGCATTCGAAATCGGCCCTGTAGAAGGAACGATTGCAAGTTTATCTATGCTTTTAACAGCGGGAGCTAGTTTAGTTATCGTTCCACTTTTCTTATCGTGGATACATTAAAAAAAGCAAGTGTTTAAACACTCGCTTTTTTATTTATATATGTATTTAAAATCTCATAATCCTCCGGAAAAGATAGCGTTAATCCCTTCAATTCATCTATCTTTTTCCAAGCGATTTCATATATTAACTCATCAGGATCTTGAATTTTCATACTACCGCCTATTTTTTTAACGACATAATAATGAACGTATACAGGAACCCCATATGTAATACCTTCTTTTTCATATATTTTATTTACAACTTCCACATTGTAACCTGTTTCTTCCCAAACTTCTCGAATACAACATTCTTCTAGTGTTTCTCCTTTTTCAAGCCCGCCACTTGGAACAGACCACCTTTTTTCTTCACCCTTTTGCCCTTGCAACACCATTAAAACTTCATTTCTTTCATTTACACATACTGCCGCACAACCTACCCATCTTTCCATATACATCCCTCCCCTACTACTATTCGTCTTCCTTTTTATTTTCCCCTTGAAAAAAGAGGAAAATAATAAAACAATGATGAAAGATTACATCAACTTCATAGACAATCCCTACTTAGAAATTAAAAACGGAAGGATGAAAATATGATTTCTAAATATGTCGTGGAATGTGTCTTTTGTGAAGAAAATCGAAAACCGCGCCAAGCTATCGTAACAGTTCCCGCCACTACTCAGCTACTAGCCATTGAAAAGGTACGTGCGGAATGTAAACGTCGTTTCGGAAAAGCTTTACTATTGCAAACAGAAATTAAAGAAGAAATAACTTTTGAACAAAAAGAAAGCCGACCATAAATTGGTCAGCTTTCTTATCCGATCATATTTTCACATGAAGATTAGGGGCATCCTCTTTAAGGATCGGGATTTTCCCATTATGTACGTTCCATAATGGACATCGAACAATATATTTCTATGCAATTAATTATTGAATAGAATAGGGCAAAACTTGTTCGCATTTTTAGAAAAGGGATAGGGATATAATTCAAGTAGTACTTCGAATACTCGAACTTTACACTCATTATATTAAAGCAAATCCTTTTATATGGGAAATATGAATTACTTACATAATTCATTCGTAAAACATATTAGTTTGCTATATTATTTTTATTCCATCCATAACATACATCCAGCGAAAACTAATGTCATTATCATTGAAAACTTCAAAAGCACCCTGAACGGATGCTTTCTTACTTGTCTAAATTGATACTATGTACTTAATCTTGATTAATTAAAATAACCGCAGGACCAGCGACTACCACTCCAGCTACTTCTATCTTTTCAAATTCCTTTACTGTAATAGATATAACCCCTTCTCTTTCCATCAATTCTTTACTCAGGACATCAGTCGGTATAGCTTTCACCGTCTTACCTCCTCTTCATTTATACAATATGATAAAGTGAAAGTTTAATCAGTAAAGGTTTAGTTTAGTCCACTCCGCACTGATTATAATCGGGCTTCCCGTTTATGCACGATAAAAAACAACCCAATGCATCTATATATATGCCTCACCTCCGCTTTCATTCCTTATTCCCCTCAAAACCTTTCTCTCCCTTCCGTAACGTATTGAAAAATAAAAAAGCACTCGCAAAAGCGAATGCATTTTCATTATTTACTTTCAATTACTTTTAACATTCTATTAATAAATGCTGCCGATTCTCCACGTGTTGCAGCACCTTTCGGCATAAATTCATTATTTTCATTTCCTTTTACAATACCTAATCCATAAACACGTTGTACAGCTTGTTTATCATATGCTAAATCTTGATCCGAGAATGGTAATGGAACTAAGTTACCTTTAATTTTTTTATATTGCAGTGCACGGTCAATCATGATAACAACTTCATCTCGTTTAATCGTATCATTTGGAGCAAATGTCCCATTCCCTCTACCACTTATTATCCCGGCAGTTGCTGCACGATTAATACCATCTATTAGCGATGGATGTGCTGTATTTAAATCATTAAAATTTGATGACCCTTCAGGTAACTGCAATGATCTTGAAATTAAATTCGCAAATTCACCACGTGTTACAAGACGCTCTGGCCAATAAGAGCCTTTTCCATCCCCAACCATAATGCCGCGTTTATCTAATTCACGAATGTCTGCTTCGTACCAACCACCTGTTATATCATCTTTATGGTTCGCATCATAATAAACTTTTGTTCCTTGTAAGAATGGTTCCCACGCATTATTTTTAATCATAATAGCCGGACAATTCTTCCCGCTCCAAAATTGATGTTTCTTCACATTTTCTAAAGGAATATGTAATTCTCCCATTAAATACGCTGTTAATTTACGAGCATTTTCAACAGCTTTATTATAATCACCATCTTCATTTACAGCGATTTCAATCGCAATCGATTCTCGATTTCCAGTTCCTTCTGCTCCATCTCCAGCATGCCAACCATTTTCATTTAGTGGAAGGTGTTGATAAATTTCTTTATCGTCTACCGTAAAATGCCAAGATGCTGAACGATCTTCCGTTCCTGTTGCTTGGTTATATAAATATATTGCATGGTTTCTAGCATTTGCCCCAACACTGTAATTATCTGTCTCATGAATCGTAATATACTTCGGATTCATCGCATAACCTGGACGAATATTTTCATTTCCTTTCGGTACAATCATTTCTTTTAAAGTTACGCCATAAATATCTGTTGTTTTCTCTTCTACTGGCGCAGCATACATAACTGCTGCACGTTTCGTACGTGTTGGTTCTGTATCCTGAATAAGCGATGCCTTCGTTCCTTCGAATTTTGCTGAAGGGGAATAAATCCATTTCATCTCATCATTGATTTTTACTTGGAACCATTCTCCCGCCTGTCCCATTACTTGAATAGTTTGTGGCTCCAATACATTTTCTTCTTTGTATGAAGCAAATGGTTCAGAGTATGTAGAGGCTTCTTCATTAATAACTAACTTTTCACTTGATAACGTATGAACTTCTTTAATCTCTACATTCCTCTCACTATTTTGTATCCATCCAGTTCCAGATGAAGTCCGAACATAGTAAGCGTTTCCTTTTCTCTTCTCAGCTTTTACGACTTGATTCGAAATATGAACCCCTGTCTCTTTTTGAAGATTACTAGCATCATATAAAGGTACTTCTTTCACTATATGTACAAGAAATTCACCTGGCACTTCATTTTGTACTCCTTTATCTTCTCCTCGACCATCTTCATCTTTCATATGGTTTTCAATACTTTTTAAAGCTTGTTCATCAGGTGAAACTGTCACAGTTTTTTCAAGCTCGCTAGCATAGGAATAATTTGGAATCGTTACCATACTAAATACAATCGATGCAGCTAAAACATTATAAAATCTTTTTTTCATCATAATACTTAACACGTCATAATTAAATACGTGTTAAATTCCCCCTCCTCAACTAAAATATATGTCATCTAGTAAACTATTAAACTACATAACCATTTACAATATAACAGACTCATTCCGATTCGTATAGATAGGAATGACTACTATTTGCCTACATTTACTATATTGGAATATAAAAAGAAGCTATAACATATAGCTTCTTTTTATATTCCATAACCCTACCATCTCTATCAAATTGTAAAACAAGCTGTTCACTATCAATTGAAATAAAGCCACGTTCATTTCCAAGATAGTACGAAGTGATAATCCCTTCTTCTCCATTTCTCGTTTCAGTAGGCGTTCCTAATAATGTTGTAATTTCTTCATTTGATTTCCCTGTTAATTTATATTTTTGCATTAGATCATCTACCATATGTACCCGTTTTTCTTCAGCATGTAACCACCGATCTTGATTAAACTTTGAGGTGTATGTATTCATACTTAATTGTGCAGTGCACACTAACAATAGAATACATCCTACTATCATTACACCTAGCATTTGCTTCTTTTCTGTATTACGATTTACAGAAGTACGTAAGACGAACTTTTGAATCACGACTAATATAGCAAATGGCATGACTACTACAAACATACTTTTTACACTTACTGACATATGGACCGAATCAATAACAAACATAAACGCAAGATACATTAGTATATATAAACAAACATAAACATACAAAATACCCCTTAATATAGCACTCAGAAAGCCCACCTCTTTTTAATTCATTTTATAATTCATCCGGTTAATGGTTTCTTGAAGCTTTTCTAACTCTTGATCTGTATATATTACTTTCCCTGTTAAAATCTCATTTCTGAAGAACGCTACAATTTGCTCTCTATCTTTTAATCTCGGTGTTTTTTCTTTAGAAAGATCTAGCACTTCTTTCCCACTCTCATTATAAAAATATACAATCGGTTTTACGTTTTCCTTTACAATATCAACTTGGATTTCTTTCAAACAATTGTATAGAATATGAGCTAGTTTCTTCGCTCTATATACTGGATTCCCTTCATTTTTCACTTGTATCGTTAATGAATCTTCACCTGTTATGCATTCAAACGTCTCTTCTTTCTCTACTTCTTGTTGGTACTTGCCAATTTCATCAATCATAAATGAATATATACTAGCATTTTCTTTCGTTAAGCCATGAATTAATTTCCCTGTCCATTCTTTCGTCTCAAGTAGATACATACCCGTTTTACTTAAGACAAGATGATGAATTCGAAAATCATTTCCGCCGTGCTGATTTCTAATAAAAACATTCGGCATAATATGAAATTCATTATCTAGTATTATGCCTTGTTCTACGAAGCCTCGCTTCATATAATGTAATGTTTCGTGTGTATTCACTTCAGCGCCATTTTTCGTATACTCTCGCAAATTTGCAATTAATTGTTGAAACATATGTATTTCGTTACTATGCTTTTCTTGCACTTCACTGCGTTCTTTACTATGTTGCACAGCTAATTGATTTTTCATCATACGCATATTTTCAAGTTCTCTAGCTGCACTTATTTGTAAATCATTATATTTCTTCTGTTCCATACTTTTCAATGTATTTTGTTGTTCTTTATGCTCTGTAACCGTAGCTGCAATTTCACTTTCATACGTTTCAATTGCTTGTTTCTTTTCAAACTCTACTTGCTGACTCTCTGATTCTAGCTGTTTATTTTTATAGAACAGCACGAATGCTACAGCTAATAATAATAAAATCACACCTATTAGCACATAATCCATATTTTTACTCCTTTATTCCATTTTCATTTATTTTTATAAACATCCATTATATTATACTATGCTTTCAATATACACTTTGCAAAAATTACATATTTTTAATGAAACGAGACTTTAATAAGCCATTTTTCCCATGCCCTACTGATCGTTTCAGGTTGCTCTCAAATAGCAGAATAAAAGGCACCTCAGGCGAGATACCTTTTACATGCATTTTATTGTACACCATACTGAATATAACTTGGATCATAGTATATCCAGCCATTTCCACCTAAACCAAGCCATCCATCTTGCTTACACCATACTCTATAAGCCTCACCATGATGTAACTGTCTTATAACATTTCCAGTTAATGATGGAGCATCCCGCAGATTCACATTATCACCAGTAATAGTCGCCACATAATGTTTATACTGAATGTAACTTGGATCATAGTATATCCATTCGTTTCCACCTAAAGCAAGCCAGCTACCTTGTTCGTTCAAAACTTCATACGATTCTCCTCTATTTAGCTGGCGGATTACACTAGATTGTAAAGATGGTCCACTCCGTAAATTTACATTATCGCCTTTAATTACAGCAACACCGTAGACTGCAGTAGCAGTACTAGGCGGGGAAACATTTCCACCACCATTTGTTCCATTTCCTTGCAAAGCTTCTAATGAAACCGCTGCTGATACGTCACAATTTCCTACTACACCTGAAATTTTTCCAGAATCTGTGTATTGCCATGCTGTCCACTCTGTCCATCCACCAGCATCAGCAGGCGGCGTACTAGAGTATTTAGAAATCCAAAGTGGAATATCACTTAACCCGTTAATTCCAAACTCATTAATATACCAAACTCCTGTATATAACATGACATCTTTTCCAGTAGCCTGTTTCACATAATTTATGAAACTTCTTGCCCAATTAGATATAGCAGTACCAGTTAAATTACTATTACTCGGATCTATCGGTGATTCTAAATCTAGAACTGGCATTAAGTCTGTCTGATTGCTTTGTAATATGTTCACAAAATGTTTCGCTTCTGAAATTGCATCATTTAGTTCTGGATGTGCAAAATGGTATGCACCGATTAATACATTCGCATTTCGCGCTGCTTGTACATTTTGAACCAAGGTAGGATCAAGATTATTCACACCTTCTGTCGCTTTTGCATACGCCGCTGAAATACCGGATCCTTTCACTGCATTCCAATCAATATTCCCTTCCCAATGAGACACATCGATAAACGTAATATTCGAACTAGATCTATCTTGCATATAAAAGCTCCTATCAATTTTTTTCATTTCGTATACATACAATATGTACAACTTTATTAAAGGGTCACGACGTTTATACTATAGACATAAAGAGCAAACATATTTTATAAACAAAATAAAAAAGCCTTGTAATTACAAGGCTTTTTGTAAACTTCCTTTATTTTGTAGTAAATACATATTATAATACAACCCTTGTTCACTCAGTAATTCTTGATGTGTACCTCTTTCTACTATTTCTCCATCATGCATAACAAAGATTTGATCCGAATCTTGAATTGTAGATAATCTGTGCGCAATGGCTATCGTCGTTCTTCCTTTTCTCATTTGCTGTAATGCTGTTTGGATTGCATCTTCTGTTTCTGTATCAATATTAGCTGTTGCCTCATCTAATACTAATACTTTCGGATTCGTCGCTATCGTTCTAGCGAAAGCAATTAATTGGCGTTGACCACTAGAAAATGCAGCTCCTCTTTCTACTACTTCCGTTTCATACTGCTCTGGTAATCTTTCAATAAACGTATTGGCTTGCACAAATTGTGCCGCTTCTTTTACTTCTTCATCCGTAATTTCTTCATTATACATACGAATATTTTGTTTTACATTTCCCGCAAATAAAAATGCATCTTGCAATACGAGTCCTATTTTCTTTCTAATTTCTTGCTCTTCAAATCCCTCTAAATCTACACCATCTATTACAATATTTCCGGACTTAATATTATAAAATCGCATTAACAAATTCATAATGGTACTTTTTCCGCTACCAGTGTGCCCAACGAAAGCAACCGTTTGCCCTTGTTTCACGTGAAAAGATACATTTTTTAAAACATCACGTTTTCCATCATACGAAAAAGTAACATTTTTAAATTCAATTTCTCCATTAACAACTTGAGGATTTCCATCCCCTTTTTGAACTGGCGCTAAATCTTTCTCATCCATTAAATGAAATACACGTGATGATGAAACAAGTGCCTGTTGGAAAAATGATAATTTCATCATCATCTCGTTTACAGGCTGGAAGAAACGGTGTATATAGTTAACAAACGCATATAGAACTCCTACTTCAACAGGACTCTTCAGCGCATCAATTCCAAATAAACCAAGTACTAACGCAATTGCTATAATATGAACTAAATCCGTTGCTGGGCGTAAAAGTAATGCGTCTAACTTTAACGTCCGTCGCCCTGCACTATAATGTTTATTATTCACTTCTTCAAACTCTTTTCTCATACGCTTTTCTTGTCTGAACACTTGAACAATATTCATTCCTTGAATAGACTCATTTAACTTTGCATTTAACACGCTCAATTGATTACGTACTTCTAAATAAAAAGCTGCACTTTTCCGGCGATATAGCACCATAATTGCAAACATGATCGGAATTAATACGAGAGAAAATAGAGCTAGTTTTACATTTAATAAAAACATTGCTACTAAAATACCTATTAAAAAGACTACATTTTTGACAAATGTGGATAATACACTCACATAAAAATCTTTAATTGCTTCCGTATCATTCGTTATGCGCGATACAAGCGTACCAATCGGCGTACGATCAAAGAAACTTAATGACAACTTTTGAACATGATCATATACTTCAACACGCATATCTTGAACAATTTTAAAAGCGATATTTTGAAAATACAATAAGTCTAAATAAGTAAATAATACTTTTAATAAGTGAGCAATTAGATACACTACAAATAGAGTAACAAGTGCTGATTGATCAAAGTTACGTGGTACTAAATGTTCATCAAGAAATTGTTTAATTAAAAAAGGACCCATCATTTCAGTTACTGTTGCACCAACTAAAAAGATAAACGCTAAAGATAGCAACCCTTTATATGGCTTCATATAAGAAAGCAATCTACTTAAATCACTCTGCTTCTTCTCAGTCATCATACGCCTCCTTTCTCAACTAATGCTTCTAACTGCTGGCTCTCATACATCTCTTTATACCAACCGTTTTCTTCCATTAATTGCTCATGTGTACCTCGTTGCACAATTCTACCTTCATCCACAACAAGTATAAGATTAGCATGTTGAATTGCACTTAAACGATGAGCAGTAATAATCGTCGTTTTCCCTGCTCTTTCCCTCTTTAATGCATTTAAAATCGTTTCTTCCGTTTTTGCATCTACCGCTGATAAGCAATCATCTAAAATTAAAATTTCCGCATCCGTTAATAAAGCACGTGCAATAGAAATTCTCTGTTTTTGGCCTCCAGATAACGAAACGCCTCTTTCTCCTACTACTGTTTCATACCCTTCTGAAAATTGGAGAATATCATCATGAATACAAGCAATCTCTGCAGCTCGGGTAATTTCATTATATGTAGCATCCGCCCTTCCGAAGGCAATATTCTCCCCAATACTCGCTGAAAATAAAAAATGATCTTGCGGCACGTATGAAATGGCAGAACGGACACCGTAAAGTGTTACATCGCGAATATCCCGCTCCCCAACTTTTAATCCACCATTAAAATGATCATACTCACGAATTAGACATTTTAATAAAGTCGTTTTCCCAGCACCTGTACGTCCGACAACTCCTAGTGTTTCACCCTTCTTTAAATCAAAGTGAACATCTATTAGCTGTAACAATTCATTTTTCTTATATGAAAATGAATCAACCGCAAATGTAACATCACCGCTCGCTATTGTATGCACAGCATCTTCTCTATTTACTACATCTGATTTTTGAGAGAGAATTTTTTCTACACGGTCATACGAAGCACGCCCACGCTCCATAATATTAAACAACCATCCAAAGGCTAACATTGGCCAAACGAGGGTACCTAAATACGTTGTAAATGTAACGAGATCACCTACAGTTAATTCCCCTCTCACAACTAATACTGACCCGTAACATACTGCAATTAAAAAAGAAAATCCAACGATAAGTGAGATTGTCGGATCGAACAACGAATCAATACGTGCGACTAACATATTTTTATGTACAACATCTTCTGACTTTTTTCGAAATGCTTGCAAATCTTCTTTCTCTTGTCCAAGTGATCGAATTACCTTCATCCCACTCATACTCTCTTGCACTTTATCATTGATTTCCGAAAACGATTGCTGCGCTTTATGAAACCTTTTATGTAATAACGTTCCATAATAGTTTGTCGAAATCGCTACAATCGGCATTGGAATTAAGCTTAACAATGTTAACTTCCAACTAATTGTAAAACCCATCGCTACGAGTACACATCCCCCAACTGCTAATGAGTCAACCAGTGTTAAAACGCCCGATCCAGCAGTTTGTTGAATCGCCTGAATATCATTAGTCGCATGCGCCATCAAATCACCCGTACGACGTGATTGATAAAAAGATGGACTCATCTTCGTAAAATGTTCGTATAAATTCTTCCGTAATTGACGAGCTAGTTTTAACGAAGATCCAAAAATCATAATACGCCATAAATAACGTAATATGTACATAGTAATCCCTACAACTACTAACAAAATAACCCACTTCAACAACTTCTCAGATGTTAATGTTCCATTATTAATTTCATCTACTACAATACCTAGTACTTTCGGGGCTACAAGTTCAAGAAGCGCGACACCAAATAACATAATAATTCCGATTATGTACGCTCGTTTTTCTTGTTTAAAAAACCAGGCTAAATTAATAAATACCTTCATTTTTATCCTCCTCCCTTAAAATGAGCGATATTTTCAGTTTACCAAAAATACAGAATTTTTAAAAGTTTTAAACACTTTAAAAGTCCAATAGGAAAGGGCACTCTTATCGAGTGCCCTTTAGCGCTTATTTTGTTTGTTGCTTGCTCATCGCGCTCATCATTTGATTGATTTTCTTTTGGGAAGGTTTTTGTCCCATTTGCATCATCATCATTTTTAACATTTGTTCATTAATTGGTGGATTTTTTTCTAAGTAGTTCATCATGTATTTGCGGGCAATAAAAAATCCTAACGCCACGCCTGCTACTAGTGCTACTATGCCCACTAGAATACCTAACCAAATTGGCATATATTTTCCTCCTTCATGTTGTCTACCTTACAGTGTACTAAAACCTTTTCAATAAGACAAGATACAATTCGACATTTTTTACACATATGTTCGTACTTGTTTTAGAGGGTTCAGCCATCCGTACTTTGTATTTTCATAATCCATTGCTAAAAATGTTAATTCACACTTCCTTAGCACCTCAAAGAAAGTCGTTTCCATAGAAACGTTTCCAGAGGTATTCATGCGAATATAGTGCGGTTTCACCATTATTTCGCCGTATTCCGCTCCTGTATAAAGTGTATGTGTATGATGTGTTCGATCATATTTACCAAGAACGCGCAAAGCTTGTTCTAATTTATGGTGAATTTTCATTACTTGTAATGGCATCGTTATATACATCATTTGTTTATATAACACTTTTTTCTCCGAAAGGGACCCAGATTCTGAAAATCGAGCAAATAAATCAAAAAACAAATATTCACGACCAAAGTAAGCTTTCGCAATATCCTCTTGAATTAAATACAATTCATACGTTTTCATCTTTCGCCTCCCAATCTGGACAACCTTTTCCCTTCATTATATAGAAGAAATTTTGCAATGATTGTCTGACTGCGGAGAGATAAAAAACTTTTTCTGTCGAAAAAACTCATTTACATAGAAAAACCTCTCCATGCCGGAGAGATTTTTCTAAAATCATTAAAGCATTTCTTTTACTTTACGAACAACGTTCTCTACAGTAAATCCATACTCTTCCATAATCTTCTCACCAGGAGCAGAAGCACCGAATGTATCGATACCTAACACATCTCCGTCAAGACCTACGTAACGGTGCCATCCGAATGTAGCACCCATTTCGATTGCGAAACGTTTTGTTACTGCTTTTGGTAATACAGATTCTTTGTACTCAGCAGTTTGAGCTTCAAAGCGATCCATAGATGGCATGCTGACAACAGCTGCGTCAACGCCGTCTACTGCTAGAGCTTTTTGTGCTTCAACAGCTAGACTTACTTCAGATCCAGTTGCAAGTAAGATTACATCAGCTGTTTCTTTCTTACTTGCAGAAACTACATATGCACCTTTTGCTACTTTTTCATACGTATCGTCTTTTGCACCTTCTAATGTTGGAAGGTCTTGACGAGTTAATACTAAAGCAGTTGGTTTGTTTGTAGATTCTAGAGCTAATCTCCAAGCTGCAACAGATTCGTTACCATCAGCTGGACGAATAACAGATACATTTGGCATTGCACGTAGCGCTGCTAATTGCTCGATTGGCTCATGTGTTGGACCATCTTCACCAACAGCGATACTGTCGTGTGTGAATACATACGTTACTGGCAATTGCATTAATGCTGCAAGACGAATTGCTGGACGTAAGTAGTCAGAGAATACGAAGAACGTACCACCGTAAGTTTTTAAACCACCATGTAGTGCAATACCGTTCATTGCTGCACCCATTGCGAACTCACGTACACCGTACCAAATGTTTTTTCCGCTGTAATCATCTCTTGTAAAGTCTTTTTCGTTATTCATGTATGTTTTGTTAGAACCAGCAAGGTCAGCAGATCCACCGAAGAATGATGGTACAGACTCTGCAATTGCATTAATTACAGCACCTGAAGAATTACGAGTTGCTGCTTTTGATCCTAATTCATAAGTTGGTAAGTTTTGCTCCCAACCTTCTGGAAGAAGACCATTCATTGCCGCTTGTAATTCGTTTGCTAATTCTGGGTATGCTTGTGCATATTCACCTAGCATAGTGTTCCACGCTGCTTGCGCAGTTTCACCAACATCTTGTACAGTTTTACGGAAGTTGTCATATACTTCTTCTGCTACATGGAAGTCTTGCTCAGCAGTCCAAGCATATGCTTCTTTCGTTAATTTTGTTTCGTCTACACCAAGTGGAGAACCATGTGAAGCTGATTTTCCTGATTTGTTTGGAGAACCGAAACCAATTGTCGTTCTTACTTCAATTAGCGTTGGGCGTTTTTCGTCAGCTTTCGCTTCTTCAATTGCCTTCGCGATAGCTTCAATATCGTTTCCATCCTCAACACGGATTACTTGCCATCCGTATGCTTTGTAACGATCTTCTACACTTTCAGAGAATGAACGATTTAAATCGCCATCTAATGAAATATCATTTGAATCGTAAAGCACAACAAGACGACCTAATTGTAAATGAGCAGCTAATGAAGATGCTTCAGCAGAAACGCCTTCCATTAAATCTCCATCACCACAAATAGCGTATGTATGATGATCTACTACATTATACGCATCACGGTTATATTTAGCTGCTAAATGTCTTTCAGCCATTGCCATACCTACAGCAGTTGCAATACCTTGTCCAAGTGGACCAGTAGTTGCGTCTACACCTGCTGTATGACCGTACTCAGGATGTCCTGGAGTTTTGCTTCCCCATTGACGGAAGTTCTTTAAGTCATCCATTGTTAGATCATAACCAGATAGGTGAAGTAGGCTGTATAGTAACATTGAACCATGACCTGCAGATAATACGAAACGATCACGGTTAAACCACGTTGGGTTATTTGGATTGTGTTTCATAAATTGAGTCCATAATGTATAAGCCATTGGTGCTGCACCCATTGGCATTCCTGGGTGACCAGAGTTTGCTTTTTCAATCGCATCGATGGATAATGTGCGAATCGTGTTGATAGAAAGTTGTTCGATTGAATGTGACATGCTATTCTTCCCTTCGCTTATATTAGTAAACGTTTTATACATTTATATGATAGCTTCCCACGCAAGATTATACAACATGTATCGACAAATATGTTGATATTTTTTTGGTTTTTCATAAAAAAATCAATGATTTCGGGAATGTATGGGTATTCAATATGACATACTTTTTCATTGTTTTTATTTTAAAAAGAAAGGGAATTATCTGTATATTTATTCATCATTTTCAAATTCCATAATGCAAAATATATCCTTCCCCATTTTTCACTCTGCAAAGCAAACGAATAAAAGAATTTAAATCTTGGCATAATTTATCTCGATCAAATACGTATCTTTCATATTCTCCATCAGTATTATTATCATTTTCCCATTGAAACTGCCCTGTCAGTTCGATTGTTTCTGGCGCTAGAGAAAACATGTTAACTAGCGAACAAAATAACTGTTCTGCTATCACTGCCCCTTGCTGTTCTATTTTCGTAATACCATAATAGTGAATTCCAAGTCCTTCTGCTCTTTTCGCTGGATAATAGGTCGGAATCCAATGGGTAAAATCTAATAGATATACGATTAACTCATCACTTAATACAACACACTCATCTATCGTTGCCTCTTCTTTATATAGAAAACAAAGTTCAATCCAATCTATACCTATAAAATCCAACCCTTTTTTTCATTCGAAACAAATACAAACTCGTGCTGTAAAGCCAAATTATCCCCCTATTGCTCACATTTATTATTCTTATTATATAAAAAAGCACCTTTTATAGGTGCTTAAAATAAATTATACAATTTTCTTCCGTATCGAACTTGAAATAAAGTCAATGATAATGACCATTAAAATGATGCCTAATAAAATAATTCCCACACGAGACCAATTGCGTGAACTCAGTGCAAAAATTAACGGTGTTCCAATCCCACCTGCTCCAATAACACCTAAAATGGCAGCGGATCGTACATTAATTTCGAACCTGTATAACGTATACGATAGAAAATCCGGTAATACTTGTGGCAGTACTGCATACCAAAGTATTTGAAAGCGATTTGCGCCTGTTGCTATTAACGCCTCCGTCGGTCCCTTATCTATATTTTCAATTCCTTCTGAATATAATTTCCCTAACATGCCAATAGAGTGTAACCCTAGAGCTAGAACTCCAGCAAACGAGCCTGGCCCAACGGCTTTTATAAATAAAAGTGCCATAACTAATTCCGGAAATGTACGAACAAAACTAAGTACAAACTTCCCAGTTCCTGAAGTTAATTTTCCACTGCTCATATTCGTTGCCGCCCAAAAAGCGAATGGAACAGATAAAAAGGCAGAAATAAATGTACCTAATATCGCAATTGCCAACGTATCAATTAAACCATGTAATAAATCCTCACCATCCGGCAAAGATACATACGACCAATCTGGATTCAATACACCTGTCATAATTGCTTTTGTAATTTCTCCTGCCGTATCCTTTATTCCCTCTAACGGGACTCCTGAAAAAGCCCATACATAAACAAATGCAAGTGCTATAAAAATAAACCAGCGATACACACTCGGTTTCTTCGGTTTTGGTACGATTAACGTCGTTTTACTCATTATAATTTCTCCCGCAACAATGTACTTACATAATCAATCAACAATACAACAACAAGGGTATAGATAATAATAGATGCCGTTTGTTGATATTGTAAAAACCCAAGTGTACGATCATAATATAATCCAATACCACCTGCCCCTACTAAACCTAAAACAGCTGCTGCACGTACGTTTACCTCAAATGTATAAAGAACATAAGAGACAAAATGCGCTTTCACTTGCGGAATTACCCCATACACAATCCATTGCACTTTATTTGCTCCTACTGCTGTCATCGCTTCTAATGGACCTGAATCAATCGATTCAATTGACTCATACAACAATTTCGCCACGAGCCCAATTGAGAAAAAAGTAAGAGCCAAAATACCTGGAAGTGGTCCTATTCCAAAAATAGCTACGAAAATTGCCGCTAATAATAAATCTGGTATCGTTCGAATAAAATTTAAAACCAATCGAGCTGGACTGTACAAAAATGTACTAGTAAACACATTACTTGCCGCCAATAGTGCCAGTGGAATAGCTAAAATCGCTCCTAAAGTCGTCCCAATAATCGCCATACGTATTGTATCTAACATCGCAGTTGTAATAACTTGAAAATAACTCCAATCAGGCGGCACCATCTCTTTTAACAAATCAATCATATTAGGAAAACCAACTACTAGTTTTGAAAACGATGCGTCGACCTGTACACTACTTCCCCACAACAGTAAAATGACTAGAATAGCCGTTAACATATGTTTCAACTTACTCGGCGGCTTCGGTATCGATTTCGAATATATCGTCACGTCATTCATTTAACTGCCACCTCTAACAATTCACTTTGCTGCGCTACGTCTCCATAAATTTCAGCAAATTTTTCATCCGTTGCCTCTTCTACTGAGCCATCAAAAACAATTTCGCCTGCATGTAATCCAATAATGCGTGTCGCATATTGCCTAGCTAAATCAATAGAATGTAAGTTTACAATTGTTGTAATTCCAAAATCTTCATTAATTTTTTTCAAATCATCTAATACTTGCTTGGTTGTTAGCGGATCTAACGACGCAACAGGTTCATCTGCCAATATGATTTTCGCTTCTTGCGCCAACGCTCTAGCAATCGATACACGTTGCTGTTGTCCTCCTGATAATTCATCAGCTCGCGTATATGCTTTTTCTAAAATATTCACCCTTTTTAACGATTGAAAAGCAAGCTCCAAATCTTCTTTTGGAAATAAACCTAACGTTGTACGCAGTGTCGAATGATACCCTACACGGCCAGCTAATACATTTTTCAATACCGTTGATCGCTTTACAAGGTTAAAACTTTGAAAAATCATACCAATATCTCGGCGCATGCGTCGTAAGCCTTTTCCTTTTGCAGCAGTTATAGATTCACCTTCAATCATGATTTCGCCTTCTGTAATCTCATGAAGACGGTTTACCGATCTTAGAAGTGTAGACTTTCCAGCCCCAGACAGCCCTACCATTACAACAAACTCACCTTTTTGAATGTTCAAGTTTATATTATTTAATCCTTTTGTACCATTCGGATACACTTTGGAGACATTTCGAAACTCTATCACACATCTTACCTACCTTCTATGTATTCAAAACGGCAAACTAACTGAAAATAAACCCTTCTTCCAGTTAGCTGCCATTTCCATATGTATTATTGCGTTTTTACTTTCTTTCCATATTCACGAACGATATCAAATTTACTATCATCAGATTTAACATATCCTTCATGTGAATATACTTCTTTAATGATTTTGTGACCTTCCTCATTCTTTCCTATTTCAATGAAAGCATCCTGTAATTTCTTGCTCCACTCTTCATCTAAATCAGAGCGTACCGAAATCGTATCGTTTGGAATTTTCTCTGTAAATTTCACTATTTTTGTTTGATCGAATATATTCGGATAATCTTTTTTCACAATATTACGAGCATCTTGGAATACAACAGCTGCATCTACATCACCATTTAAAAGAGCAATAAGCGACTGATCGTGACCTTTTAATGTAACAGGTTTCACATCCTTTAACGGATCAACCCCCTCTTTTAACAATACAGCTGCAGGCCATACGTATCCCGCTGATGACGTTACATCTTGATAACCAATTTTTTTACCTTTTAAATCTTTTACACTATTAATATTTGAATCTTTCTTCACTACAAACTCAGATTTATAAAAATCTACTAAATCCTTTGTAGGAGCTCCGGTTTCATCATCTACCCCAAAACGTTGTGCTTGTAAAATTACGTTTGCAGCCTTTTTCTCATGTGCTAGCACATATGCTGTTGGAGGTAAAAAGCCTACATCTACTTGCTTAGATGCCATCGCTTCTACAATTGTATTGTAATTCGTTGAAATACTAACTTTTACCGGGATATTTAATTTATCACTTAATAGCTTTTCCAATGGTTTCGCCTTCGCCTCTAACGTATCTGCATTTTGAGAAGGAACAAATTGTACATTTAACGTCTTCGGTACATAACCTTTTTTCGTATCTTCAGTTTTACTTGCACTAGATTCCTTCGTTCCACAGCCACTTAATAATCCCGCCGCCAGTACAACTGTCGTGCTCATTGCAAAAACTTTTTTCAACATATTAAAGCCTCCATTTTTATTGTTATAAATTACCTTCCGTAAACATGAAGAAATATATCACACATTTTTATTAATAATTGCTTATTTACAGAATCTTTACACATTCTATACATTCTCATTAAAATTCTCTTCATATATTTGATATGCTTAACTAGTAGATAACAATAGAAAAGGTGAATGATATTGAATCAAAAACAAATTGTAACTTTAAACATCTTATTAACAAGTGATATACACGGTACTGTTTATCCAATTCACTACCAAGATAACTCCAAAGCTGAAATTGGTTTAGCTAAAATTTCTACTCTTATAAAAAAAGAACGTTCCCAAAACAGAAACGTTTTTTTAATTGATAACGGTGACTTCATACAAGGAACACCCTTTACTTATCATTACGCTACTTATGCAAAAGATAAGCAAAATCCAATGTCCTTATTAGCGAACTATTTACGTTATGATGCTGCAGTTATCGGGAATCATGAATTTAATTATGGAATGGACGTATTAAATCATGCTATTTCTACTGCGAACTTCCCGTATCTATCAGCAAATATTTTAGATACAAACAGAAAAGAACCTTATTTCGGGAAACCATATATAATAAAACATATTGAATCAAATATAAAAATTGCTATTTTAGGGATAACAACGCATTACATTCCTAATTGGGAACAACCTCATCACATTCAAGATCTACAATTTGAAGATGCATTAGAAACAACAAAAAAATGGGTTTCTTACATTCGCGAACAAGAACAACCAGATTTACTAGTCGTAGCGTATCATGGAGGATTTGAACGCGATTTACAAACCGGGGTACCGACTGAAGTTTTAACAGGTGAAAACCAAGGTTATGCAATGTGCTATGAAATTGAAGGCATAGATATTTTACTAACAGGCCATCAACACCGGGAAATCGCTCACACCGTAATAAATGGTGTAACAGTTTTACAGACTGGATGCAATGGACACTCCGTCGGAAAAATAACAGTAACATTCGAGAAAACAGAACAAAAATGGGTAAAAAAAGAGAGTTATTCACAATTATTGCCCGTGCGAGGAATTGTGGCGGACCAACATATGCTTTCCTTGGTTACCGATTATGAAGAGAAAACACAAAATTGGCTCGATCAACCTATTGGACTAATCTATGGGGATATGCAAATTTCAGACGCTATGCAAACTCGTTTGCAAGATCATCCTTTTATTGAATTCATAAATAAGATACAGATGGATATAGCTAATGTTTCTATTTCTTGTACAAGCTTATTCCATAATACATCTCCAGGTTTCCCTGGTCATGTAACAATGCGTGACATCGTTTCTAATTATATTTATCCAAATACATTAAAAGTAATTAGAATAACTGGAGCAGATATAAAAAACGCCCTTGAACTTTCTGCTTCTTATTTCACATTACATGCAGATGGAACTATCATCGTAAACCCTACCTTCATAGAACCGAAGCCACAACACTATAATTACGATATGTGGGAAGGGATTTCGTACGTATTAAACATTTCCAAACCTATTGGCGAGAGAGTAGAATCTTTACAGTATAAAGGCGCTCCTCTTCATATGAATGAAGAATATGACGTCGTTATGAATAATTATCGCGCAAGCGGCGGAGGAAACTTCTTTATGTTTCAAAATAAGCCCGTAATAAAAGACATACCAACAGATATGTCTGAACTTATCGCTAACTATATATTGAAGCACAAAAAGATAGAGGCATCAGTCAACAATAACTGGAAAGTTATTAAATAACCGATATAATAAATAAAAAAGATGGGCTTCGCCCATCTTTTAGTTTAATTTTGCATTATCTTGCTTTTTTAAAGCCTTTAATTTCGCCGGTGTAACATCAGTACCTTCTTCGTTAACAACTTTAATTCCTTTAAGTTCGTTTAACATATTTTGACGAAATCCTTTTAAATATTGTTCACGTAGCGATTGGCGCTCACGTTGTTCTTCTTCAGTTAAGCCTTCAGCTTTTGCTTTTTTCGCTAAGAAGTTAATGCGTTCAATGAGTTCGTGACTTTGCATCTCGAATCCCCCTTTTACTCAAAACTGATTATTATCATACAATAGTTAGTCCTCTTTATCAAGCAATTGCTTTGTATATTCTACATATCTTCGATGTACAGTTGCCTTTGAAACTTCATGACCAAAACCACGAAGTGTTGCTGCAATTTCTTCAAAAGTTAATTCATTCCGGCGTAAACGTACAATTTCCTCAATTGGCACTTCTTTCTTCTCTCGTCCTACGCTTAAATGACGATTCTTCAAATTATTTTCTGGACGATAACCTTTTTCTACTGCACGTTGCATACCACGTTTAATTTTCAAGTTATGAATCTTTCTTTGATACTCTTCAACAATACCAATAATATCTAATACCATCGAATCAGAATCCGATAATTGTAATTCTCCATTATGCGTGTGCGTGTATACTTTTATTCCCTCTTTATGTAAACAATGCATTAATGCAATCTTTGCATTCCCCCTACCAAGGCGCGTTTCATCTTGTATGAGTAGCACATCAATTTGTTCGTCTCGAATGGTATCTAGCACTTCTAATATACCGTCACGTTCAATCGTATACCCACTAGCCTGTTCTTCAATTACCTTAGCAACATTCATTTGATAGCGCTCAGCTAAATGCAATAATTCATCTTTTTGACGTAATAATGACGTTTCTTGCGCTTCTTTCGTTGTACTCACACGTGCATAAATAATTGCATTCATTATGAACCCCTCTTTCTCACTATTATTTCCCTCCAGTGTAACATAAATTCGCCTTTTGTTCGAACTTATGTTTGTAGAATGTTTTTTCGCATGTTATACTTATTAATAAGAAAAACGAAAGAAAACGAGGTGTTAGAAAACATGGAAAAGTTAACGAAACGCCAGCAAGACATTCTCGACTTTATTAAGCTAAAAGTACAAGAAAAAGGATATCCACCTTCCGTACGTGAAATTGGTCAAGCAGTCGGCCTCGCTTCTAGTTCTACAGTGCACGGACATTTATCACGACTAGAAGAAAAAGGATATATTCGACGCGATCCAACAAAACCACGAGCAATTGAAATTTTAGGTGACGATCGAACGGATGCAGAAACACAATCTGTTATTCAAGTTCCAATTATCGGAAAAGTTACTGCTGGATTACCCATTACAGCAGTTGAAAGTGTAGAAGATCACTTCCCACTTCCAGCTAGCATTGTTGCTGGAGCAGACCAAGTGTTTATGTTACGTATTTCTGGAGATAGTATGATTGAAGCTGGTATTTTCGATGGAGATTTAGTTGTTGTTCGCCAACAACAGTCTGCATACAACGGTGAAATTGTAGTCGCTTTAACAGAAGATAACGAAGCAACTGTTAAACGTTTCTATAAAGAAAAAGACCATTTCCGTCTACAACCGGAAAACTCTTCATTAGAACCTATCATTTTAAAACAAGTGTCAGTTATCGGAAAAGTAATTGGCGTATATCGTGATTTACATTAAGCATAATAAAAGAAGATAATTACCTGATTTATATACGGTAATTATCTTCTTTTTTGTATTTTGATAGATTTTCATATATTCTATTTCTTATGAACGAGTTTCAATCGTCACATCGCCAGCAGTTGTTTTACCGCTAATCTTTTTACTACCATTACCAATCGTTATATTTTTATTTTCTTCATTAAAAATCATCACTTCACCAGCAGCACTTTGCCCCGTTATAACTGCATCTTGTGGTTTTTCCAATAAAGTTATATCTACATCACCAGCAGTTGAACTTGCCTCTACATCATATTTAGGATCATGATCCATAATGTGCACTTCCCCACTAGCCGACTTCGCTGTTACTTTCCCTATTACTTTTTTAAAGTTCACCTCACCAGCTTTTGTAGATCCCTCCACACTCTTAGCTGTGACATGTTTCAAATCTACTTCCCCAGCCATTGTTCCAACACTTACATGATCACTTTTCACATCACTTATTTCTATTTGTCCAGCGGATGAATTTACTTTTATCTCTTGGTAAGAACGTTCAGGTACAAGGAGAGTTATTGTAGACGTTTGAAACCTAAAATCGTAAAAAGAAAAATCAAATGAAGCACCTTTTTCTCTTTCCCCAATAATTTTTAATGTGTCACCATCTTCTGCAATACGAACCTCTTGTTTACGTGCATCTCCTGTGTGCTTTACATAAAAAGAAGAGTCGGGAGATTTTTGGACAACAATATCCCCAGCGTCTAACTTAACTTCTATATTTTTTAATGTTTCGTTTTTAATAACGTCTTCTTTGTTTCCTTTTTCTGCAGTTTGTACTGCTTTTTCATACGTTTGTGAAATCCCTATTACTCCAATAATGATACAAGCGATTGCTACTAACAATATTTTTTTCATCATCTACTCCCCTTTTATCATTTTGAAGTTCCATATTACATAACGTACGCATAATTTTTTAAACCACTTCGTACTATAATAAGCGATAATACATAACAACAAACCTACTCCAACAAACGTTATACTAACGAATACATCCAACCATATAAAAGTACCCATAAATACTTTTCCAATAACGAAAAATGGTGTCACTACACTAGCAATCCCACCGACCCAAAAAGAAAATATAAAAGCGATAATTGCCACTAACGGGCCTAACACAATAATGAAATTAAACAAACTAAGTCCAATCGCTGCCATGACAGCCCTTGTTATATTCGAAGTAGATGGGTCCTTTTTCATTTCATCAAAGCGATACAAAGCAAGTAAGTCTTTCGCAATTACTTTCGGAGAGCCAAGGCCTTTTATTATTTCCGATTCAGTTTTCCCCTCTTCTTTCCCAAACTGAAAATGCTCTTCATAATCAAATAAAATATCTTTCCTCTCTTCTTCCGGTAACTTTCTAAGATGACTTGATAATTCTTTAAGAAACTGTTCTTTACTCATCCCATTCCACCCCTTCAATAATTTCTTGTACGCCTTTTGCAAAATCACGCCACTCTGTTACTAACAAATTCAGTTGCGTTTCCCCTTGCTCAGTTAGTTGATAATATTTACGAGGCGGCCCCTCCGTAGATTCTTTCAAATACGTTTGAAAATACCCTTCTTTCGTTAAACGACGTAATAAAGGATACACTGACCCTTCCGATATTAAAAATTTATTTGAGATTTGCTGTACAAGTTCATAACCGTAACAATCTTTACGTTTCACAAGTGCCAAAACACACAGTTCTAACACACCTTTTTTAAACTGAACGTTCAAGGTCAATCCCCCTTTCTCATTTCAGTACTGTTCAATACACGGTACCCGTTATATCCATAATATACCACTTAGTATTATTCATTGCAAGGTACTCATTTATATTTACTCCCTAAATGTAGAAAACGTACAAATAAAAGCCTGAATAATGTCCTGTTTTAACTGGCCATCACTCAGGCTTTTATTCGATTCGAACTGTATGAATACAAAAATTCATTTACTCTTTCTCCTCTATGAACCCACTTCCATTTGTGACCCTAATAAATTTCGAAATACACCTTTTCTTTCTTTAGCTAATTGATTAAATTCACCTATTTGAACAATTTCACCTTTTCCTAAGACAATAACTTGATCTGCGTTGCGTATAGTAGATAAGCGATGCGCAATAACAACTATAGTCATCGTTCCTTTCAATCTTTCTATTGCTGATTGAATTTTCACTTCATTTTCAGTATCTAATGCACTCGTAGCCTCATCTAATACTAAAATCGACGGTTTTCTTAAAATAGCCCGCGCTAGTACAAGTCGTTGACGTTCACCACCTGAAAGCCTTACTCCTCGATCCCCAATCAGTGTATCAAGCCCTTTAGGAAGCGTTTGTACAAATTCAGCGGCGGCCGCAAAATTTAATGCAGACCAAATTTGTTCTTCACTTGCATTTGGCTCAATCATCAATAAATTTTCTCTTATGCTTGCATTAAATAAGAAAGGATCTTGTGGTACATAACTAATAGCCCGCCTTAATGACAATAAATTATCAGTTGTAAGGGGCGTACCATCTATTAACACTTGACCTTTTTCTGGCTGGATTAATCCCATTAATACATCAATTAATGTACTTTTGCCTGCACCAGAATGCCCCACAATGGCCGTCATACTGTTTATTGGAATTTGCACATTAATATTTTGAAGTGCGTATAAAGATTCTTGCTTATTATAACGAAAGTAAACATCCTTACACTCCATACCTTGTTTTATACGAATCGGCTCTATATGTTTTTGTTGATGTATATCCTGCATTTCAATCGCTTCCTTACATTCCTCTTGCAACTCCCATAATGACTTAAAAGCAGGAATACTTGCAGCCAGTTGTTCTAAATTTGATTGAATCGTCATGAATCTTGGCCATAGTCTGGAGAAAATGAGGATGATTAATAGTAATTGGGTTGGTTGCGCTTGAAACATACTTACTGATAATAATAAAAAAAATGCAATTAATATAGCCATTGAAACTTTATAAAACAATTGAGAGTTCGATCTTATTCTCATATACTCCATTTGCTCATTACTCATCTTTTTTGTTATAGATTGTAACCAATCTATACGTGATGCTTCCAAAGTATTACTCTTTATATCTTTAATTCCATTAAAATGATCTGTTATACCAGAAAGATAGTCTTTTGCCAATTCTGAGGTCTTACCGCCTAGTATTCGTGCTTTTTTTATAAAAACACGAGAAGCTACCAAGAATAATAAACCAAAGACCAAAACAAATATAGTTATTTGAGGAGATAATAAAAACGCAATCCCCACCTGTATAAATGTAAACAGAATAGCAGCTAACAATTGTAAAATTAAATTAACCCCATAACTTACACGAGCTAATTCTGTAGTTAATATATTTATTAGATTTGTTTTCCTTTTCTCTAAAAAAAAACTCCACTTTGCTTTTAAAATCATACTATATGTTTCTAGTCTTAATTCTCGTATAAAAGCTTGTTGCGTTCTCGCATCCCTTAGCGTTATATTTCTTTGTAGTAAATTTTGACCTAACACTATTAGTATATATATACCTAAAATAGAAACTAGACTTGCTGTTTTAGGAAAATCCTGCAAAAATCTAGAGACAGGTGCAATAAAAGTAGTCTCCTCGCCTATATTAATTATTCCAGTCATACTTATCATAGGAATTAATAAAATAATACCTATCCCTTCAAGTAAACTTATTAAAACCATACCAAATAAATTCACATACAGTATGTTTCCCGCCGAAGAGTATAGTTTCTTCATAAAATATATAATATGATTCATCGATGTTCCCCCTATAACAAAGCCAGCTTCTTTGTTTTCCTCCAAAGACATAAAAACGGACGTAGAGGAAAATATAAAAAATGAAGAAATTTAGGTAACGGTAATGTTTTTGCATCAATTGGATAAGGATATAGTTGGCTCATAATATATAAAATTTTTTGCTGATTAGACATTAGTGAAAATAAATATCGACTATGATAGATAAATACTTCTTCAGGGACAGGATCGGTATGCAAGTTTATCATTTGCTTGAAATAAAACAGTGCCTCTTGAGCTAACTGCTTTGAATGTTTTTTTGCTACTAATTCCATCATCCTTTCATCTAGTCGTACACCTAGCAATTGAGCTGCTAAAATTAATGCTTGTCCTCCTAAATGAAGCATTTGATATTTTCTCATTAACTTATGGATCTCACTCCAATTAAGTTCTTGATCGACAATTTTTTTTATATCTACTAACCAGCGTAATCTGGACCAACCATGTCTAGCACCATGAGATACCAAAAATAAAAATAAATCTTCCTTTCCTAACATATATACAGAATTACTCGTAAGGGTACTTTTTCTCTTTCTCCCCCAAAGCTCTTCAAACCCAGGTTCCTTACCCGGTCCGGGGTTTAACCTCCAATGAATTTCAACTTTGATCCGCTTTATTGGATGAAAAAATGTTATATGATGATGCCTCCATTTCCAATCATTTAATATCGTTTGAATATAATCGTCTTTTACATACCCCTGCTCTAAAAGTAGCATTTCTACTTTTTCTAAATTTTGCATCGGAATTAGAACGTCCAAATCACAGGATGTTCGTAAAGAAATATCCCCATATAAGTCCTGAGATAGTACAGGTCCTTTTAGAAAAATCATACGAATCTCATTTTCATTACATAGTTTATTTATTCGTTCCATTTCAGCACTTAAATAAAGCATTTGAAATGTATTTTTTTTATATTTTCTATTCAAGGTTTGTACAATATATGAAGGAATTAGTTCCTCATCCACCTGTTTAAGTTTTTGATATATCACCGGATAAACGCGATGATGCACAGCTTGCTCAAGAAATACCTCCCAATCAATATCCGAAAACCATTCATTACTGTAAGTTTGCACTGTTTCGTCATCTTGTAACTTCAAAATTGCAAAAAGAAGTTTCAATTCCTTAGACATGAACTCTATATTAAGACCAAAATCTTTCTCCATTTTATTCTCCTTTAATAATGTCCTCACTTAGCCTCTTTGCAAATGATCCAACGACAGTAAATTTCTCCATTCCTTCTGATCCAGTAACATAAAAAGAACCGCTCCGTAACCATGCATGCGCAATTAAATCCCCATGACTATCCTTAGCAGTTCCTAAATAAAGAGTACTCTCAATGTGACGTTTTTCGAGCATTTTCATCCCAGCTATAGCTTTAACAAGACACTGACTTTCCCAAAAAGTATAACGACTCATAATAGAAATAGCTTCAGAAACCTTCTTTAGTGTATCCCCATGTGGCTGAATTTGGGAAACTGATGTTTCGTTCATGTAATCCCCTAAAGAAGGTGCAACTTTGGAAAAGGTAATACTTTTTAGTACACGCGCCCACCCTAAAAAAATAAAAGCCTCTAAAAATAAAAGCTTTGTTTCCATGCTCAGCGATAAAAATACCCTTAACCTTTTCACAATATTCATTAATCCCTTCCTAACAGTTCTCTTGAAATTACGAATTTATCTATTAGATTGATCTTTTATTTGAATTAAACCTTCTTGAAATAAACACTCTAAAAAGGACAGAACTTGCTCTTCACAATCTTTTCGTTCAATTTCATAGTTAGATACTAACATAGTAACAAGCTGATTAATTTTTATCGGCTTTTCAATACGCTCCCATATTTCTCCGCCTATTTCACCTAAGTTATAATAATTTCCTTTTTGGACATTAAACATAACTTTTTCTCCATCCATATCACTTACTATATTACCTTCACTCTGTACAACATTATGTTCTAATGATATGTTTCTCGAATGAACAACCATCAACCATACTCCCTTTCTGTATAGTATTTAGAATAACTTGCACAAGCTCATGAGCTGTAAATTTTGAATCCGGGCGTCTTAATTGAAACATCTCCATTCCACTTGCAACATTAGATGAAGTTTCAAAATGCCATTCCATCAATCCTAATTTAGAAATCAAAGAATTTCTAAAAGTATGTTGGTATAACTTGTACAAGCGTGTGAGACCTTCTATACGGATCATCTCAATATCTTCTCCCTGAGTTTTTACTAATTCAATAACACCTGCAAGAGGTAATGGATCAGGAAAAAATTGAGAATTCACAGGAACAGCATACTTCGTTTCTCTTTCAAACAAAGGGCTAAATTGCGTTACTACCATTCCTAACTCATTTATGCTCTCTTGCCATAATTTTTGTTGTGCATAAGAAGGATGAACTACTGCAGTATTTTTATTCAAAAGAGACACAGCAACTACATCATCACTTAAAAGCTGATATCCTTTATTCAAAAAAGCCGAGGCTAACGTTGATTTTCCAGCTCCTGAATCACCAATTAATGCATACGCTTTCCCGTCTATGGCAATTACACTTCCATGCAATGGAAGTATTTTCCGCTGCATTAAAAGTGCCCCCATACAAGTTCCCAGAATGTATAATCGAATTTTATCTTCTTTCGCCTCTGACATAGGTGAAAAAGTTATTTTCTCGCCCGCTTGGATAGAAAATATTGCAGTTTGAGGAACATGAAACATCACTACATCATCTTCCACTACAATGGTTTTTTGTTGTGATTCGTCATATCTATCCCACCGTTCAGATAAATCAGTTATTTCGATTTGAACATCTGCCATCTCTTCCTTTTCATTCAGCTGAGACAACTCGGGTAATGGGATTTCACTTACTATTTTTAACCCGAAGGCTTTGTATAACACATTTCTCCTCGAATCGATCATCCTATTCCCCCCACACTGTCAATTTTTTTGAAAGCTCTTATATAATAAAACTATATAAGAGCTTTATTTGTTCAACAACTTAACTATACTTCACTGGATCATCTGGATCAGGTTGAATTGCGTCAGGAGTTTTATGTCCTGGCCCCGCCATAGTCATATTAATATTAAGTACTTCTAATACAGGTTGTTTCCATTCCTTTTTCATACGTATCACCTCCTTTCATATTATTTTTTTTATAAATCGATAGAAGATTAAGCTACGCATTAAAATTCTAAAATCTAAATCAAATGCATATTCTGGTCGAGGTTCTTTACATATTTTTGAGATAGCTTTCTTAATTACCTCTACATTTAGAAATTCAGAGATTATTGGATCTACACTAAGTTCTTGAACTTCCTCAATAAATTCGTTCCAAAATGGAGTCATACGGTAAACACCATCTGCACCTTGAACACCTCGGACGCGTTGATTTAATCGTACTTTATCAGGAAGGAAATTTTTTGTGGCTCTGCGAATAAGAGATCGATCTAAACCATTTTGAACATACTGTTCTTCTGGGACTGACAAACAAAATTGAATAATCCGTAAGTCATTTGTAGGATCACGATCCCATAAAGCATAACGTAACGATAATTTCGTTTCATACGTTCCATTTATGCTCCAATAATATGGTTTTTCAAATTGTTCTCTTTTCATGTCATATGCAGTTGAGATAGAAGTACCTGTTATATCAACATTCTGTTCTTTGAGTCTATCAAAAACATTCATTTTTTTTGCAAATTCTGGATTGATTATTATAGGAAAAACATCTTGTTCCTCTGAAGAAAGTAACTGATGAAAAAACGGAAAAGCTTTTCTTCTTACCACTTCAAAAACACGTGCTTTTTTCACTCCTAGGTTTCTACTATATAAATGTAGTTCACGATAAAAACGAATCCAATGTAATTTTTTTAACAACATTGCCTGGTAATCTAACATCGGCCCCCACGATACTGTCCAATTACCCCTTTGGCCACTAAGGAGTACTCCTATGTCACGCTGAGAAGCTTTTTCATAAACTCCACTCAACCAAAAAGTATTCTCAAAAAATTTATATGGCATCTCCATTGTTTCTAGCCAATCATCAATTTCCGATAGTGGGCTTCTCTCCGGCAATTCTAAATAATAATCCTGTATATTCCCTACATGCCCTACAGTTGATTGAATAAAAGGTCTTTCATCAGCTATTCTACCTTTATGTGTCCAATCTTCAAAACCTTCTACTGGAACATAACTAAACGTATGTAATTTTTTATTTTCAGCGCGTAAATCTTTTGCAGCAAAGCTAACAACAGACCCTGAGTCTAGCCCTCCACTCAAATGAGCTCCTACTTCGTGATGTGTTCGTAAACGTGCCTTCACTGCACTTTGATACACCTCTCGAAACGCCTCTTCATACTCTTCATTTGATTTTAAATTAAGCATTTTCCCAGCAGTTGGTATATAGTATCGCGAAAATTCGATTTTCCCATCCTTTACCAAAACAGTGTGTGATGGAGGGACCTGTTCTATATATTTATAGACTGTTAGCTGTGGATCTACTGACTCGAAATTTACAGGTATAGCTAAAAATTCAGCAATCCACTGCTCATTCAATGTTTTTTCAACATATGGTAGAGTAAATAACGGCTTTATGATAGTACAAAAAGCAAATTTATTCTCACTACGATAAAAATAAAGTGTTCGGCTCCCAGAAAAATCTCTAGCTCCGAACAGAATTTGTTTTTTCTCATCCCAAATCATAAAGACAAAATCGCCCACCAAATATTTCGGTACTGCTTCTCCCCATTTCTCATAAGAGAGCAAAATCAACTCACTATCTGTCATATTTTTTCTATCCGCATAATCTACTTGTAATTTTTCAAACAACTCATTACGGTTATCAATAATAGCATCTGCTGTAATTACCAGTTGTTTTTCATAATTATAGAAGGGTAATTGTTCACCAACTGACTCTGGTGTAATCCATTGTGCGTGACATCCCAGAAAAGCGTTTTCTTTACGCCATATTTGAATATCATCAGCAGGGTACTTTTGTAAGTCACTCATTAATCGTGTGCCATGTTCAATTGATACAGGTTCGTTATTAAAGTGAATAATGCCAGTTATAGCGCTCATTTTTCCCTCCTAATATATGAAAAGTTAATACAAATACTATTTATATATTAAATTCGTTAAACATGCCTCTTTATCATTCTTTTTAAAGAACAAAACCACTTATTTTATTACCGTCTCAATTATTTACTTTAATTCGCTTGTAGATTAAGATTTTGATATTTAAAACCTAGCACCATATCCTTTTTATGTCAATTTAAACTGAGTATTCGCAAATATTTCTCACAAAAAAATTCATTATAAAGAACTTTTATTCGTACATTTACAAATCAAATTCCACTTTTACTTACTTTTTATTTCTTTCCTTCTAGAGCCTTTAAAACGCCTTGAATGACCCTTTGTTGATCTTCAACTAACATATTAGATCCTGAAGGCAAACAAACACCACTTTGAAATAGGTGCTGCGACACATCTTCATTTTTGCTGTGCGGATAGTACTTCTTCCTTTTAAAGAGCGACTGTATATGAAGTGGCTTCCACATAGGACGTGCCTCAATATTCTCTTCTGCTAAAATTCTCAACACTTTTCCAATAGAAATCCCGGATTCCTTTTCATCAATTGTCAATGTAGTGAGCCAACGATTTGAACGAGTATTTTCTAATTCAGGCATAAAATAAAATCCTGGTATGAAAGATAGCGCTTCGTAATACCGTTTATATATAGATCTTCTAGCTTTCACCCTGTCTTCTAACACTTCTAATTGTCCTCTTCCAATACCAGCTAGTATATTACTCATTCGATAATTATATCCTACTTCACTATGCTCATAATGTGGTGCTGGATCTTTTGCTTGTGTCGCTAAAAATCTCGCTCTTTCTAATTCTTCCACATCATCAGAAACAAGCATTCCACCGCCCGAAGTTGTAATAATTTTATTTCCATTAAATGAATAAATACCAAACTTTCCGAATGTACCGCTTGCTTTCCCTTTATATGTAGAACCTAGAGATTCTGCTGCATCCTCAATTATAGGAACATCATAATGATTACACAACGAAAGAATTTCATCTAATTTAGCACTCTGACCATATAAATGAACAAGAATAACAGCCTTTGGTAATCTCCCAGCTTTATCAGCATCATGCAACGCAAGTTCTAGAGCTTGCGGTGACATGTTCCATGTTTCCGGTTCAGAGTCAATAAATACTGGTTCAGCCTCCAAATAAACAATCGGATTTGCACTCGCTACAAAAGTGAAACTTGAACAAAATACTGTATCCCCCTTTTGAACATTTAATAATTGTAAAGCTAAATGAATGGCAGCAGTACCTGAACTAACCGCAGCCCCACTTTTAACTCCTACAAAAGAAGCTAGTTCTCTTTCAAATTCATCTACATTTGGACCAAGAGGTGCAATCCAATTTGAATCAAAAGCATCTTTTATATATTTCTGTTCATGTCCACTCATATGTGGCGAAGAGAGGTAGATTCGTTTTTTGTGTTGAATAGTTTGCATGTAAACACATCCTCTATACATATTTAAAATATTATGTATTTAAAAACATATGTTTTAATACAGGTATATCAGGAAGTCTTCTTAAATTATCTATTGTGTAATGCGCTTTATAATCTTGCTCAACTATAAGATTACGGTAAATTCCATCTTCTCTATTAATATAAACCGTTATCCAATTTAGTTTCTTAGCAGTAATAAAATCCTTACTTAAATTATCTCCTATATAAACACATTGCTGATGTGGAACCTGTAGTTCCTTGCTTATTTTTTCATAAGGCAGTTGGCTCGGCTTCCAATATTCTCTTCCAAGCTTATCAGTGAGAATAATCGAATGAAATCTCTCTTTTAACTTTAATGCGTTTATTTTTCTTTCTTGGGTGATTAAATATCCGTCGGAAATTAGTCCTATTTTTACGTTATTAGTTAAATTACTCAGCACCCAATCCGCTTCATCTAATAATTGAATATCCGGTTTATGGAGCCTATACTTTTCTATTAATTTACTAATCAATTTTTCATCATACGTAATATTTAACTTTTCAAGCGCTTTATTAAACACAAACTTTCTTTCTCCCGAATCAAATAATTGAATTGCTATATTATAAAATCCAATTTTCTTATAGTCCTCTTTAATCCAATCATCCACTGCTTTAAAGCCACTTACGACATAATCTTTTTCTTTATACAAAGTATCATCCATATCAAAAACAATTGCTTTAATCACCATGTTAAGTACTCTCTGTAAAAACTGCTTCATCATATCTAAGCATTGTTAAATCTTCTCTCCAATTGAAATCTTGCTCCGTAAACATTTCTCCTTCACACATTTCAATCGTCCATAGTGGAAAATTCGCTCCCGCTTCAATCGATAACGGAATTCCTCCACCAAAACGAGGATTTATTTCAATAAACGTAATTTGCCCATCTTCCTTTTTAAAGCATTGTAAAGTAATACAGCCAATGGGATTAGGGAGGGCTTTTATTACAGTTTCTGCTGCTGTTATGATTTCAATATCCTTCTTGGTCATACCTTTACTTACCTCACCAGCTCGTGTCTCTATGCGTAATCTAGGTACAATCGTTTTTATATTCCCATAAAAATCTACCATGACATCTATAGTGTATTCCTCTCCTGAAACGTACTCTTGTATCATGGCGTTAGGTATATATTCCTTAAAAAATTCCAATTCCTTTTCATTCATTATTTTTGTCACACCTTTACTAGAACTGCCATCATAAGGTTTAATTAATAATGGAAATTGATATTCTTTTCTTTCAATCTCCTCATCACTATATACTTTAGGTGTGGGGATATTATGAGAAGTAAAGAAGTTATAAGTATTTACTTTGTTATTAGCTATCTCATTTAATTCTTTCCCGGAAACTAATACTTTTACATCAAGTTCTTTAAAAATCCGCTTATTTTCAGCTAAAAGAATCAATTCCGTATCAATTAATGGAATAACTAAGCCAATATTTTCTTTTTGACATATTTGTAATAGCTCTTCTATATAATTTTCTTCTATTACTCTCGGAACAATAAAATGCTTATCACTAAAATGAACAGTCGGGGCAGTTTCTTTTAAATCTGCAGTAATGATGTTCCCATTCATTTTTTCTTTCTCAAAAACTTCCTTAAATTTTTTTATTAAAGATACTCTCCTACCAGAACTAGTAAACAAGATATTCATATTATTTTTCATCATGTTTAATACTCCCTTTAAAAATTGGCATAGTTGCGTGGCTACCATTTTGTATGCCTTCTGATTTTAAGACTTTGCTAACAGTTAAATATAAAATTTTTAAATCTAGAAGAAAACTTTGATTCTCAACATACCATACATCCAGTTTAAATTTTTCGTCCCATGAAATGCTATTTCTCCCATTTACCTGTGCCCATCCAGTGATTCCAGGCTTTACATGATGTCTTTTAGCTTGTTCATTAGAATATAAAGGCAAGTATCCCATTAATAATGGCCGCGGTCCTACTAAACTTATATTACCTTTTACAACATTTATAAGCTGCGGCAATTCATCTAAACTATATTTTCTAAGAAATTTCCCAAACGAGGTTAACCTCGTTTGATCAGGTAAGAGCTGATCATTCTTATCCCTTGCATCGGTCATTGTACGAAATTTGTAAAGATAGAATATTTTTCCATATAGTCCTGGACGTTGTTGCTTAAATATGATCGGAGAGCCTAGCTTAATCCTAACTAAAATAGCTATTATTAGAATAGGCAATGAGAGAATTAACAACAGTGACAAAGCAACTAGCAAATCAAAAAGTCTCTTCATATATAATTATCCCCCTCATTCAAATTTTTCAGAGCGTTTTCCTAAACCATATCAATATAATAAATAAAAAGAAGGAAGGGCTACTGCTTCTCTTCCTTTCACTCTTGATTCTATTAAAAACAAATCATTTTTTATGTATGATAAACTCAGAAAAAGCACTATTGACCAATTAAAAATTAAGATAGGATATCTAGATACATATATAAGTTCTGGAAAAATTGACATATAACAAACATATAGGTTGGCCATAAAAAAATGCACCTCCAATTCTTAAAATGTAGCTAACATTTGAGGTGCGCTTCAGCTTATCAAAAGAAAAAAATAGCTTTTCTTTTTTTTATTAATAACTAAAAATGAATAACTACATTACTCGTTTATAAAACCGAATGTTTTGAATACTGCTAATGACCCAATTTCCTTCCATATAATATTATTATCAGTAACTACAATACCGGAAACTGATGAAAAGGTAGGTACATTTGTATATGACGTACCATCATTTAACGCTTCATATACATGATTACCCCAATTAATTCTACTACCTTTCGAATAATATTTAGATGCTACCCATGTTTGATTATTTGCATATCCGCCTGTCGTACAAATCCAGCCGACATATCCCCCGGCAGTCGGATTTGAATTTTTCACTTCTTGTCCTAATCTATAATAACCTGATGTTGGAATACTTGACATTCGGTAGTATGGATCCGTCACACCGTAAACAATATTTCCTTGCAGAAATTCTTTTCCTGTAATCATCATTGTTGCATTATTTAACACATTATTTTTCATTACAAGTTGAAGAGTATTACTTGCTGTTCTATTATCAATTCCTACTTGTGTTAAGTTCGTAGCAGTTACATTATTATTTTGAATTACTGCTTGTTTCCCCGCAAAAGCTACATCTAAAATAATAATAGCTCTTGGAAGAGTATCATTTGTAATTTTTATAACATTCCCACTTAATATAATATCATCAGACACATTTTGAATATTTAAGACTGTTCCATTTGTTTTTTCAATGTAACAATTAATCATTTTGAATGTTTTGAAATTATTTACTGTAAGTAACGTATTATTTATATCCGTACTAATGATCTTACATTCTCTTAATTCTAACGAATTTACTGTACTTGATTGTGCACCTAAAAACACAATGTCTTTAAAGAAACAATTTGTATACGTTCCCGCAAATAAAGTTGGAGTTTTCACATTTTTAAATATTGTATTTTCAAAAATCCATCCTGGTTTAAATGTTCCTGCTGTTGAATAATTTAAATATAATACATCTTGTCCTTCAAATACGCAATTTGATATCGTTTGTGGTTCATTTTTCACTTCTAAAGTCCATTGAAACATCGTTGACAAGGAGTTAAGTTTATCCACATCATTAAAAAAGCGACAAGAATCAACCCTAACTACATATGGGAATGGTGTATCAATAATCATTTTACTGTTATAAAAAACATTATCAAATATATTAATAGATCTGTTTGCATATACACCTTGAGCATTTATTTGTGCTCCATACACATAATTATTAGAGAAAATAACATCTCCTGCTAAAAAGACCTTTGCTAGTCGGATATTATTCCCGCTTACAATTACTCTATCTGCACCACCATTAATCGATACCCCAACATAAGCATTTGAAAGTGTATTCATAAGGGAATTGTTTACTATATAAATAAATTTCCCATTGACAACAATAATGTTATATTTTTGATTATCATGAAAATTATTTCTTTCAATATAGATATATTGGTTCAAATCATATCCATCTTCAATATCAATTCCACTTTGTGGATCAGTACCTGCGATATGATGAATGTCATTATCACGAATATACACATTTTTTGCGCCAGCTACAGTAATCCCTTGTCTACGACAATGATGTAAGTTGCATTTCTCAATATAAGTATATTGAGAAAAAGAAGGGACCCGAACATTTATTAAACAATTTGTGGAAGCAGGAACAGTACTTTGATGAAGAACAATTTTAGCATAGCTTGCTCCATTAGGAACTTCTACTTCATCAAAAAATTGCACATTAACTTTAGCAGATATAAATGCGTTACTTAAATTATAAAAAATAACATCATAATAATCACATATTATATCGGTACCCAACCCGCCAAAGCCATTCCCATAAAGACCGAAATAACCATACTTTACAATAGCCGCTTGCTTCATATCAATTTGTAATTTGGAGCGTATCTTTGTCGTACTACTTACTAACGAACCATCTGTTGTACTGATTGAGCCTTGTTCAAATGAACTAGCTAATGATGTTGGGAATGGCGAAATCTGACCAAAAGTGCTGTTAAGTGTAATAGCATCTCCTGTACAATTCGAAATCTCTAGATTATCTAAAGATACAAATCTTGTATTGTTCCCTCCATCAGCAACCTGAGTAAAACTCCCCACTGCAACTCCGTACCCTCCCTCATGTGTTCCTCCGCTAGTGTAATCATGCGTATCTTTATCTCCTTGGATAATACCATTTGTAACCCTAGAGTAAACTTGATTGTTACAGAAGCTTACAATCGCATATCCCGTCAAGTTATTTGTTTCCATTTTTAAAGTTGCACCATTCAAATTTAGCGTTAGGTAGCTTTGTGGTTCAATTGGTTTATTTTTATCAATCAAGTACGTTCCTTTTGGTAATACAACTTCTGTATATCCTTGTTGAGATGCCCACTTTAAAGCATTATTAATACCTTGAGAAGTGTTAACGGCATCAGTGCCATCATTTTTAGCATTCCATCTATTTAATTCAAGCAAATATGTGTTTGATTTAAATGTATCTTCTGGACCTTTTGGAACCCATTTTGATTTTGTTCTATCATAAGTCAAAATATCATTATTCGAAGGCATCTTGCTCGTTACATCTACGTCACTAAGTTCTCCCAGATTAGCCAAATCAAATTACACCTCTTTCTTGTTTTTCTATATATTATGTTTAGCGAGGTAAATTGATTGGATATTAATTATAGAGAAAAAAATAAAAACGGATGAACATAAAGTGACTTTATATCTCAAATTTTCACCGTTAAACAGTCGAAAAGTTAAAACAACAAGAACAAAGACGTATAGTATGATAGCCGATTTACATGCTATATTTTTATTCTATTTATAAAGTACTCTATTACTGAGTTATCAAAGTTTTGATCAAATTTCCTTGCAAAATATTGATCTGAGCTTTCTATTGAATTGATATCTTCCAAGGTGAAGGTAATCGGATGATTTCGGTTTTTAAAAGTCTGACCCCACCTCAAGTAGATTAAATTATTATTTACAACTTGTGATTTATACTCCGAATTCATTATTATTGTCTGAAAAAACCATTCATCTGGACATAAAGCATTTTTAAAAGCATCATAGTACCATTCATTTCTTTCTAAAAAATCTATAATATATCTTGCAATATTTAAAGGGATACAAAACCAGGATGAACCGTGATAAAGTGAAAACTCTTCAGGCAACTTATATGGGTTGGGAAATATATTAAATCCCCAACCATACAAACGCATAATTATTCTTCTAAAAACTCTAAAAGGATGAAATACATTGTATTGTTTCCTTGCTACCTTTGGCCAACTGATATTCTGAAAAGCAACATCTGAATTACTCCTTTCAATATGAGTTGCTGTCATAAATATTTTATTTTTATTATTTAATAGAAAATCTCTAAATCCGTTTTTCACCAATAAATCTTGACCACTCCTTAGGCACACAAAATCGTAACTTTTTTGTTTATCTAATACTTTTTTTAGCAACAAAATCGTAGCATCTACCTGGCTTATATCACCCCATTTTACGTCTATATTCTCATCCAAAACTTCTACATTAGGATTGTTTAATATTTTCCTACATAACTCATTGTGTGTTTTTTTATCAATATGAACAAATACATCGGCTTGTTCTTCTGAGATAATTTGGTCAATAAACCCATTTACTTGATCTGGATTTTTGTGAACTTGTAAGATATATGCTGTATGCGGAACCGTAGTATTCTCAATACAGTTCTTTGAAACTAATCCAGAAAATTCAGTTAGATGTGACTCCATACCTTTACATTCGTTCATAATTTCCTCCACTAAAATAAATTGACTAAATCCACACGTTCACTATATAAAACCATGAGAACTAATTTAAGTTAGATATTTTTTGTTTATTCATTTACATTTTCTATACCCAAAAGCTATTATTCCTCATATCACTATCACTCTTCAACTATTTTTAATATTTTTGGAATAAGTTTTTTTTATTAATAACTTAGATGAAATTTTGTTTACAATTTGTCTTACTATATCCCGTAAGTATTTAAACTCTTCATGTTTTCTAAACGCAATTAAAAAAATTACATTTGGAATAATAAGACACAAAATACTGCGTATTACTATATTTATAAATATATCGGTATAAAAGATATTGCCAAGAGCATCTGTTATGATTACAGAAACAAAAACCAGAAATCCAAACAAACTATATCTAACAAAATATAATTTTACCGATTTTTTGAAAACAAATTTAAATATAACATATGGATCGTACCAAAAATAGGTACACAATCTGCTGATAACAGTGCCAAAAAATACACCTGCAATTCCTATTTGTTTTGCGAGAATTATAGAAGCTACAATATTTATAACAGCCGCTATAATAGGCCTGTATTTTCCCTTTTTAAATAAACCAGTGGTTTCTCTAAAAGTTGTAGAAGCATTTTGCATTCCAGCAGTGAAAAAATTCAATATTATGGCAAATATTATATACTTATTAAACACATAATGCTCACCTAACCACAAAGTTATAAATGGGTTTATTAAATTCCAAAGACAAACTGTACAGAATCCATATATCCAAAAATTAACAAAATTAAGCACACGAAAAATAAAATATTGTGCATCTTCATTTTCTTTTACATTTAAATTTCCAACACTGGCAGTAATAGAATAAAACAAATAACCCAATAAAGTATTCAGTGTATTTAAAACCAGTAGATAATTCGAATAAATACCAACCCAAGTAATCCCAATAAATTTAGAGATAACAATATTGTCAGTTCCATTAATTACCACACCACTAATTTTGTATAACAATAGAGCATACAAATTTTCAAAGAAAAGCTTTCTATCTTCTTTAGATAATTTCTCTTTATTTTCCTCTTGTAGATACGGATATAGTTTATTCGCTTTATTCGCAATATACATATTTTCAATTACTCTTAATACCAGTTGGACCATTAATATTACAATATAATTTCCGATGATTATTAATAAAATGATTTGTAAAGAGTGAGACATAATTGTAAATATACTGTGTATTTTAGAAATAATGTGATTACGCTGATCAGCAATAATAATAGATTGTTTATACACAAAATAATATGATGAAACCGAACTCAATAAAAATAGCAGATAAATAATATTAATATTACTAATTGTCGTCTCGCCATTCATTAGGTAAGGAAGAAATGGTAATAACGATAATCCTATCAATAAAACGATTAATCCTATTAATCTATATGCCTTTTGATATAAGTTCATTAATGCCTGTATTTTACAACTATCATTCTCAGCTAAAGGCTTATATAAACTGTAAATTATAGCCGTATCAAAACCTAAATTAGCTAATGACAGCATAGTTAATATACTTGTAAAAAGTCCTTCCACACCTAGGTATTCTATACCTAGTGTATAAATAAAAACGGTTCTAACAATGAAACCCATACTAATACTAATTATTTGGCCTGACAAACCGAATAATATATTTTTCAGGGAATTTTGTATTCTCATAATAATACCTTCTACTTCTAATTGTTTTGTGCAAACATTCTACTTAATTTAGTACCAACCTTCCTCTTCAAAATAGGAAAGAACTTTATTACTCTATACTTAAGTAATGATTTTCTTCGCTGTGCTTTGAAATCATAATCTAAAAACCAATCTAGTAAATCTTTATATAATATATTATTATAATTTTCCTTCATTCGAACCTGAATTATATTCCAATAAATAACAATGAATGTATCTGTAAAAAACTTCACCTCATTATCCAAAGAAGTTTTAATGTATCGAAAAATATCATTTGGAATATTAAAGCCATAACTTCGAGGATCTTGACCTTCAGCGATAATTCCCATAATAGTTCTCAAGCACTTTTCACATTTACAACAATTTTCTTCATTTTTAAAACATACTCTGATATTAACCAATTTCTTAATGGCCGAATAATGATCAACAACTACCTTAACCTTATTTTGCCTGTTGAGTTCATATCCATCGTGAAAAACCTGACCTGATGCATACCTTATTTCATTGTCCACTGTAGGGTCAGATGCACAAGTAACTTCATATAAAGGAGAATTAGAGCTTGCAATATATATACATTTTATCTTAAGTTTGAAAGCTATTGGGATAGCTGCAGATATTATCGCTAAGCCATGGTGTAATCCATGCCACCATGTATCCTCTAATTTCCGCCTAAAGTCATGATCAATATTTCCTGCATTTATAAAAGTACCATAATTAGATTGTATAAGGATGTTTTCTAATCCTTGGCATTTAGCAAAATTTATAGCGTTTTCTTTGTCTGCCTCCCACACATCACTTTCCTCTATATTACCTTCATGCCATCCGTATTCAGTAATTAATAATGGTTTTTTGTCCTTTATTCTTATAAATGTAGTAAGCGCATCAAGACCTCCACTAAATAAAGATGCTGCTTCGAGTTCAGGAGTATAGGTATTATCTATAATTTTATCTACAACAATAGAACCCTTAAACCTGACACTAGGAAACATATTTTGATATGCAGTTTTTATATTATTGAGACATTCATAAAAAGATTCATCTAATTCATTTATCAATATTGTTGAATCAGTGATCCACACAAGAGGAATTACATTTGAAAAAAATGGAATAGCTAAAATACTATTTGGAATATCAGATATATCATAGTTATATTCAAGGAACATATGATTATTTATTTTAAAATATTTTTGTAAATTCCCTTTAACGCTAAAAAAGTAATCAACCCTGTTATTTTTTACAACAATTTCATCAAGAATTATAGTATTCATTTTAGCCTCCTAATAAGTTACCTTTCAAATTCTTGAGTATTATTAATTTGAGAATTGTTTTAACCATTGATCTACCACTTCAAAATTCACCTTAACATCTGTTATTATTTTTGAGTTAATCATTTTTTCAAGATTATCAAAATCAGCTCTTTCGATTAAATTTAGATTATATGTCTCACTCATCCCTCTAGCTCTTTCGTCTATAGAGATAATGATTGTGCGCTTTTTATGTCGCATTGCAAATATCCCACCGTGTAATCTTGTTCCAATATAATCAATATCTGTATTGAGCACTTTTTCATAAGCTTCTATATTAGGTGGAACAACTTTTATATCTTCTGTATTACTTAAACTTTCAAAATATAAAAAATCACTCGCATCCTGTATCCAAAAATAAACATCTTTATAATTTCTTCTCAGTACATCTATTAATAATTGATCTTTTACTAGGTCTTTCAAATGATGAGTGAGTGTAAAAATAACTGAATCTGATTTTTCGGTTGGAATCTCTTTACAGAACTCAGGTGTAAGAGACCACATTGTTGCACAACCTGTATTTAAAGCCTTTAACCCCATTTCTTCTAAAAATTTTTTTGTTCTTTCATCCCTAACACTATGTATATATTCATGTGATAAAACTTTTTTATATAACATTTTTGTATATGCGTTTATCTTATTACCTTTCCCTGCACCTACACCAACTAGAATACTACCTTTCAAAGGACCGTAATTGAACATATTAATATTCCACTGTGGGAAATGAGTAAGCATGTCCATTGTAAGTAAATTGGAACCACCTACAAATTTATATTTAGCATTACTATAAAGCTTTACCCTATGTGATCCTCTTGCTACTTGATACCAATGAAATGGTGAAACATGAGTCGGTAGTGTTAAAATATATGCACTTTTAGTTATATCAGACAACTGATACCTTACACACTTCATTATTATGTCATCCCCCTTGTTAAGAGAACCGACCGACGTATCTAACACTAAAACATTATCCATGAAAATAATACCTCCAAGTATATTTTAAAAGCCAATAAAAGGTTTTTAACTTTATAACTTAAACTATTATCACTCAATTAGCCTATATATCTTTTCTACTTCTGCTTCATTACCATAATTCCGTTGACTAGCATTATTTACAATTTTATTTCTAAAATCGACATCATCAACCAGTTTTTTTATCCCTTCGATAATCCCATCAATACCCATTGGACAAATACACCCATCTACTCCATCCTCTAGCTGACTTTTAGCAGTTGGAAAATTAGTTATAAGTACAGGTTTCCCAAGAATCTGTGCCTCCCGAACTGTCACAGCCTTTCCTTCATACCTAGATGGTTGTACATATATATCACACGCTTTTATATAGGGATAAGGATTAATCTTTTTGCCCAGCAGAAAGAATCTATCCTGAATTTTCAGTTTATTTATCAATATTTTAAGCTCAATCTCTTGAGGTCCATATCCTACAATATACCACTCAACATCGTATCCCTGATCTAATAATTTCCGAAAGGCATATATAGCATCATCAATCCCTTTAGCGTGTGAAAGCCTGCCTACAGTTACAAGCTTTATCCGATTAGGAGTTAATGGCATTACATTCGTAACATCTTGATTCGATTGTTCACGTACAAACTCAGGAGATATAATATTTTCGATAATCTCTACTTTTTTATTCATATAAGGAAAGATACTAAGAAATGAATCCCTACAACTTTCAGAAACCGCTACGACATTATCCATTTCTCTCCACATTTGATACTCCATACGTTTATTCAGCGGTATGTTTAAGTAGTCTGTATGAACCCAACCAATCTTCCTTTTCGCTCGAACCTTACTTCCTATGAAATAATGAGGCCATAAAAAACTAATTGCAGCGTCATATTCTTCCTCTAATCTCGGAAGATATGATAGGGACATTTTCCACCCGTATTGAATAACCAAGTATCCAGGTTCTTCACTCTTTATACACTTACCATGTAAAGTACCCATCACCCTGGCTATTAATCTGATGATCCCCATAGATGTATTACCCTCCTGCAGTATTTGCCCAATAGATTTTCTAAATGTAGTGTATTGAGATATTTCTGGTAATAAATTTGGTTCTTTTGGTAATAACGAGAAAAATTCCCCCTCATGTTTAAATAACATTAAATCTACGTCATATCTGTTGTAATCAATTTTATTTAGTAGTCCAATCAGACTTCGTTCTACACCACCGATTGCCATGTCAAAAGAAGTGATTAATATTTTTTTCTTTTTCATCATCAAATACCTCACAAAATTAATTATCAACTTCTATCATTTCTTATGATAGCCCCCTATTTTTCTTTACAAATATAATCCGGATTGGTTTATGTAACATGTTGTTGAAACACAATTATCTTATATATTCCTCTCACTCTATTCCATATAACGATAACCAATCAGGAATATTACTTTTAATATCAAAACCTAATTTTGATATATTGTTAATTATCTTTGATCTTTCAGGTTTTTCTTTTAATAAAGCTTTATTAATTTCTCTAGACCATACTTGAAGCTTTTCATCTAAGCTAATAAATGACATTATCCCTAAGCCCATATCAGTATTTTTAGGTATTGTATCCGCAACAATACAAGGTGTACCTGAACATTGCGCTTCTAACGTTACAATACCGAAACCCTCGAATAAAGAAGGAAATAAGAAAACATCGAATACTTTCAACAGTCTCGGTATATCCTTCCTCACGCCTAAAAATCTTATATTGTTGTTAACCCCCAATTCTTTTGCCTTCAATTCAATAGAGCTTTTTAACGGACCATCACCTACTAAAACAGCGATAAAATTTACATCACTCTTTAATATTTCTTTTAGAACTTGTAGGATAAAAATATGATTCTTTGATTCTGAAAACCGACCAATATGACCTATTATTTTCGCCTCATCTGGTATATTAAGCTCTTTTCTCACACTGGCAACATCCCTCATGTCCACATCAGTAAATTGGTTAATATCTATTCCATTTTTGATTAATTCTATCCTATTATCATTAATTATTCTTTTACCAAATAAAAAACGTGCAGCTTCAATACTACATGCACAATAATCCGTTCCAGCATATTTAATAATCGATTGCAAAACTTTTAGAGTAATTTGCGCTTTAATTCCAACTCCTTGAGACCAATTATTACTATGTGAATGACAAACCCTTTTTTTTATACCTGCCATTTTCGCAGCCACTGCAGCAAAGCCACCTTGATAATCGGTATGTGCATGTACGGCTACATATCGATTATCAGACATTATCTTTGTAAGTTCTTTAATATATGCAAAAGGCCCTACTTGACCTAGACTTGGAATTCTATAAACTTTACCACCTAATACTGCAATTTCTTCATCATAATCACATTTTTCAGTTCTGTGTGAAACAAAATCAAATTGAACTTTTGATTTGTCTATATTTCTATATACATTCATTAGTAGCGTTTCAGCACCACCTCGATTCATAGCACTGACAATGTGCAAAACTCTTGTGGCCTTTTTAGCCTTAACCATTGAAACCTACCCCAATCCTATAATCAATTCCATACATTGAACTTTTGTTATCCCAAAAAGTGACTCTTATAAATAATCCGCAAAGTAATGACATGCTCATATACAAAGTAAACAAAGTAACATACTAAAATTGCATAATAGACAAACTTCTGATTTTTTTCAGTGAACAACTTTACAACCCAAGAAATTAATATTAACTGGTATAATCCAAAATAAATAGCAAACCTTGCAAAAATCCAATTTTGTGTTGAAATAAGCATAAAAACTGCACCCAGTAATGCCATATTTACAATATAATCACTCTTTGGAAATAATTCTTTCAGTCTTTCCCTACCAAAGAACGCAAGTATGAGTGGTGCAGCCTCAACAACAACTCTAAGTATATTAGCACCACCTTCATGAAAATCTTTGTAATGACCATATTGAGTATCCCCTATCGCTGCAAAGAAAATCTCAGAAAATTGATTAAACCCTATAACGATAAGCACCGCTAAAAATAGAAGGATAAACGTTGTTGTTGACCAAGCTTTTCTGCGAATTAGAAAATATATTGGTATGAGAACAAGCGCACTCTGATGAAATGTTGATGCAAGCAGAACAATAAAAATATATTTTTTCCAGTTACCATCAAGAATATATTTGGTCGCAGCAAAAACAATAGCAGCAGCTAAATATTGCCTAATCCCATTCATTGAGGTTAAGTACATCCCAGACGTGATATAGACATATAAACTTAAGTCAATTAACCTTGAATATTTATATAGAACGAATACGATTAGTACATTTGTTATCAATGCCGTAACAAAAACCATGACCTGAGGGTCCTCGGTATACTTTTGTAAAATCATTTGCAAAATATTAAATCCCATATCTTTATTATTTTGGATGTATTCCCAATTAAACTCCGTAGCTGTGTATGCATGCATATAAAAATAAGTATCCCCAATATTAGTTCTAAGTCCCGACACTAATATAAGAGATAGCGCCGCCATCAAAATTAAAAATTGATTTGGCTTTATCGATGTAAGACTATTAGTCACCGGTATAGCAAAATACCTTGCAAAAAATGCGAGTATGAATACTATAGCAAGATTCATCCAAAGTATAGTCATTATTATTTCCTCTCATTTAATTACTAAATAAATCTCTATATGTTTACTTTCATTTTTGTTTTCATTGCAATGTAACTATAAAGGATAGCCCCAAATGGTAGTGCACACAGTGTTAACCCTTTACATGGCGATTCTTGTATAAATCTTTTATTTTTCGCTATGATACTACTAGATACATAATGTATAGCTTGCCTATACTTAAATAATCGATTAGTAAATGGCAATTTCATAAGTTCCTTGCGATAAAATGCAAACCCTTTCGGATTTTTCCGATATTGATTTAGCATATTCATTGATGATCCATCAGCCATGTATTCCACATAACAAAGTGCTTCGTTCATTAATAACATTTCATATTGTTGATCTAACATATAGTATTTATATGCTAACCCTACATATTTTTCATTTTTAAAAATGGGATATGGATATTTCTTAGTCAATTGTGTGCGATAGACCAGTTTTTTATCACCTGTGACACCATGTGTGTTGTAAAGATCAAAAAGCGTGGAATATTTAAGGTTCTCTGGTAACTTTGAGCCAATTATTTTCCCATTTGTATACAAGTCCAGTCCAATTATTCCACTAACTTGATCATTCCCATAGCTACTCCAAAAGGAAAGGATTTTTTCTACAGCATCATCTGGCATATAATCATCTGAATCAATACAAACATTTAACTCCGTATCAATCATTTCATAGGCTGTATTATGTGCACCATGCATCCCTTGATTTTGTTGCCAATGATACAGAATTTTGATTTGTTTTTCAGCTATCCAGCTATCGACCAATTCTTTTGTGTTATCATTAGATCCGTCATCTATTATTAACCATATAAAACTCTTACATGTTTGACGTTTTAAACTCTCATAACAATTTGTAAGACAATACGCTCTATTATAAGTAGGGGTGAAAATCGTTAAATTCTCCATATTCCTCACCTCGAAAGTACTGAATAATAGTCCTGAGTTAATTCTGCCGTATGTTTTATATCGTAGCCTTTGTCTAAAAATACTTGAGCTGGTATTTTTCTCGACAAATTACTAATTTCTATGTTTTTCATTTTTTCTATCCAAGCCTTTTTATCTGTTAGAGGAATATGTTCAACTAGGTTCATTCCCAAGTCCACTTCTTTCGTAATAGCATCTGATATAATGCAAGGTAAACCAACTCCTTGCGCCTCTATGAGAGTAAGTGGTAATCCCTCATGTATGGATGGAAAAACAAATGCATCAAATGCTTGAAGTATCCTTTCTATATCGGCTCGTATCCCAAGAAATCTTATATGTTTCTCCAAATTCAATTCCCTTACTTGATTTTCAATTCCCACACGAAGTGGCCCTTCGCCAGCTAGTAAAAGCATTGAATTTGGCCTAAATCGAGTTAACTGAGCGAATAATTCTATAAGGTAAGTATGATTTTTTTGATGAGCAAATCTTCCAACATGGCCAATAACAAGAGCGTCTTGTTCAAGTTGTAATTCTTCTCTTACTTGTTTTCTCATTTCTGGACAGAACAAAAACCTATCACAATCAATTCCATTTTTTAAGATTTTAGCTACATCAGCTTTATCTGAAAATAACCACCTGGCAGCAGCGTTTGAACATGCTAGCAAGTGTGTTGCACATGTATCTATAGATTTCCCTGCATACCATTTATAAATTTTTGCAGCAGTACCACCTTCACTACTAGTATTATGACTATGCGCAATCCTAACTGGCACTCTTGCTCTTTTAGCTGAACGAAGTACAAAACCGCTCATTTTATCCATATGTGAATGAATGATTTTATATTGTGGATGAGAGTTAAAAAAGATATCTAGTGCCTTTATATAACCTCTATGACCAACATCTGTAACGTATGGAATTCTATGAACTTTCCCGCCTAATTTTACTATCTCTTCATCAAATACCCCCTCTTTACAAGTTAAAAAATCAAATTGTACTTTTGAGCGATCTATATTACGATACAAATTCATAATTAAAGTTTCGGCTCCGCCTCTATTCATATTTACGACTACATGTAATACTCTTAATGGAGTGCCCAATTTAAATCCTCCATTTCATCCATATAACTTGTATAGATTTCTTTTTTCTCTTTCAATACTTCATTAACTGAATATTCATTCGTAATAATAGTACGTCCATACTGTCCAAACTGCGCTTGTAATTTAGTATTTTTAGAAATAGAATTGATTCTTTCAGCCATCGTCTGTATGTCATCGCGTTCTATAGTCCAACCATTTTTATTATTAATAATTAACTCCCTGTGCCCTCGGTTCCTTGTAGCAATAACTGGAAGTCCACAAGCCATGGCTTCCATAATATTAACTGGCAAACCCTCCCTGTAACTGGATGCCACGGCTAGGTCACACATCTGTAGCAAAGAGGCTATATCATTTCTATAACCAAGAAAGTGCACCATACTACTCACACCTAATTGCGTTGCTATTTTTTTGCACTCTTCCATTAACGGACCTTCTCCAGCAAGCAAAAGCTTTACATGCGGCATTTCATTTTTCAATTGTGCTAATACACGGATTAAAAAGCTTTGATTTTTATTCTTATTAAATTCAGCAGCATAAAACATTAAAAAATCTTTAGACTTATAACCATTTTCATGTCTTAGTTTCTCCTTTTCACTTTCAGTAACAGGAATATACCGCTCTATATCCACTCCTACACCATGAATGAGTTTAATATTTCCCGCCTGAAATCGATGTTTTACCGCTAAATTGTAATCTTCCTGATTAATTGTTATGAGACAATCTGTAGTAGTAGCTAAACTTCTTTCGATTGGATAGTATAAAAGCCAATTTATAAACGGCGATCCTTTACAAAAGTGAAATCCATGCGCCGTATATATGACCTTTGTCCCTTCCCTCCGTGCTTTTCGAGTAGCCAAACGAGCAATTACTCCTCCCATAGGCGTATGACAATGAATGATATTATATTTATTTTGATGAATAATTGATTTGAGTTTGTTATATGCATGAAGGTTTTGTATGCTAAGAGGTGATCTTTGAATAGGAATATTATATTTTTCAGTTACATACGGAAGGTGTATATTCCCATTTGCTGCAACGTGTACTTCCCAACCTTGGTCTGCAAACCATTTCAAATACGGTAAGTGAAAAGCTTTAAAATGATAATCCACAGTTGCACAAAATAGAACTTTTTTAGACACCATCCCACGCACCCGTCTTATTATAAATTTTTGTCGTTAACCTGATACTGGTATTAATAGTTTTAAAGTTTTACGCTGATTCACTAAATTTAACAATCGCTTTCTTAGTTCAAATCCATCTAATTCTGTATATTCAGAAATTATTTTTTCTATTTCTTCTATACGAACATTCATTTCTTGCCCTACATAAATTCTTGGGTGGACTTGCTGCTCATTCATTTCATCTTCTTTTAGTAATTCTTCAAAAAGTTTCTCTCCTGGGCGTATACCCGTAAATTCTATTCCTATTTCATCCACGGAGTTTCCTGACAATCGAATGAGGTTTTTAGCAAGATCCACTATTTTTACTGGTTCTCCCATATCGAGTACAAAAATTTCTCCACCTTTAGCTAACGCACCAGCTTGTACTACAAGTCTAGACGCCTCCGGAATTGTCATAAAATACCGAACCATATCTGGATGAGTAACAGTAACTGGTCCACCTTTTTGAATCTGCTTCTTAAATAAAGGGATAACACTCCCTCTACTCCCTAAGACATTTCCAAATCGTACAGTAACAAACTTTGTATGACTTATTTTATCTTTATGTTGTATTACCATCTCAGCTAATTTCTTTGTTGCCCCCATAACACTCGTTGGGTTCACTGCTTTATCCGACGAAATCATAACAAACGTTCCTACTCCATGTGTTCTTGCCGCCTCTGCTATATTCATAGTCCCAATCAAATTATTTTTAACTGCCTCTTCAGGATTGTTTTCCATTAATGGTACATGTTTATGTGCAGCAGCATGATATACAACATGAGGAAGATGTTTTTTCATTATTACATGCATCTTCTTTTCATCTTGAATATCTGCGATTTCTGGAATAAACACGCCTTTTTTATCATTATGTTTTTCATTTAATTCCATTTCTATTGAATATATACTGTTTTCTCCGTGACCTAATAAAATCAATTTTTTCGGCTCAAATTTCGCAACTTGTCTACAAATTTCTGAGCCTATTGATCCACCTGCACCAGTAACTAAAATGACTTTATCCGTTATATAATCTGAAATGATATCCACGTCTAACTCTACAGGATCTCGTCCTAATAAATCTTCTACTTGAACATCTCTGAATTCATTCACTGAAACTTTACCTGTTACTAAGTCTTCTAACATTGGAAGGATTTGTGTTTTTACATTTGTTTTTAAACAATCTTTTAAAATAATATTTCTTTCTTTTTTATTTAACGAAGGAATTGCTAAAATTATCATTTCAATATTCAGTTTTTTGATAACGTAATCAATTTGGTTCATACCACCAATTACGGGAATCCCCCAAATATCTAGATTATGTTTTTTGATATTATCATCAATAAATGCGACTGGCATTAATTCCGTAGCACTGTTCTTCAACAACTGTCTAGCAACCATTGTTCCAGCAGATCCAGCACCAACAATTAACGTTCTTTTCTTATCGCCTTTTTTTACATAATAAATATCTCTGTACATTCTCCAAATAAAGCGAGAACCACCTATTAATAAAATATGAATCATCCAAGTAACAACTAACAATCGAAAATACATTTTCCCCATGATTAGTTGCTGCACAGCCGCTGTAGTAAGTATAGAAAATGTAACAACCTTGCATATAATTAGCAATTCTCCTATACTTGCATATTCCAAAGCCTTTTTATATAACTTATAAATAAAAGCAAACAAATGATGACTAACTAATAAAGTGATAGAGCTAATAACTGATGATAAAGTGATAACACTGAAGCTAGCATTTACAAAAAAATAACTAAAAAAAATAGCAGTTAATACTATCAGTGAATCCATTAAAAGCAATAACGATATCCTCCGGCGATACGTCATATAACTTCCTCCTTTAATCAATTCCTTACTTAACTCTTTCAAACTTAAAGTTTCTAGCTATATTCTCTTTATTAAAAACACATAGTTAGAAACTTTAATAAAACATGGGCATCTAACCCTTCCTCACATTACACTTTTGACGACTGGCATCTAAGGTTATTTTCACAACCCACAGCATAATCGAGTGCCTCCATTGATAGCGGTTAGGAGACATCACCACATCACAATTCTATTATTTTTTCTTTATAACGAACAATTTGACGTACGAATGTTTAATTTAATAATATCTTCTAGACTTTCCCATTCAAAATCGCACCCAATATTCTACTCTTCGTAAAGCTTAGTGCTCTTTTCGTTTCAAGCGCATCTTCGTTCACAGTGCGATCATACCGGATCACCAAAAGTACTCCTTCACACTTATCAGCTAATACACTCGTATCTGTTACTTCTAATACAGGGGAAGAGTCAAATAATATGATGTCATACCGTTCCATCGCCTTTTGAATCAACATATCCATTGCCTCTGAGCTAAGTACTTCTGACGGATTGAATGGCACTGGACCGCTAGTTAATACATCTAAACTTTCCATCTTTGTTTTTTTTACAGCACCCACCAAATTTGTTTTTCCGTTCAATATGTCAGTTAATCCAATTGTATTTTCCACTCCAAACATTTCATGAATCGTTGGTGTTCGTAAATTCGCATCTATTACCAATACTTTTTCGCCTTTTTGCGCTATTGAAACCGCTAAATTAACTGTAATTGTTGATTTTCCTTCACCGTACCTCGGAGAAGTAATCACTATCGTTCTACTTTTATGAATCGACGAAGATAATTGAATGTTAGTTCGTAGCGAACGATACTGCTCCGAAATTTTCGATCTTGGGGCGGTATACGCAATCATACTTTCTCCTTTAACTTTATTTGTTTTCCGTCTATTTTTGTATGCCACTCTGTTCCCTCCCCCAATAACACTGTATTTTTCTCACTAAATTTATCTTTCATATTCTTCTTATTCATTTTAGAAATTCCACCTAAAACAGGGATATCTAACAATTGTTCAATTCGTCGTTCTGATTTGATTCTCTCATCCAATGAATCCAATAAAAAAATAAAACCGATACTGAGCACCATACCTAACGTGAATGCGATTAGTATCGTCTTAAAGTGATTTATATTTATAGGCATAGAATATTTTTGAACTGGATCTTCTGGTAATATGCTCACATTATTAAAATTCAGTATATTAGCTACTTCTTGTTTATAAACAGCAGCTGTAGTATTTGCAATTTTATGTGCAAGCACAGGATCCATATCCACTACATTTATCCTCATAATTTGAGAGCCTTGTACACTTTCCGTACTTATTTGTCCACTTAATGCACCTGCTGATCTGTTTATATTCAATTCAGCAGCTACTTTTTCTAATATTACAGGCTCATTCACCATCGCTTTCAATGTATTCATCGTTTCAGCGTTAGCTTGAACAATTATCCTTGCTGAGGAAGCATACAGAGGCGTTTTCATATACACACTATACAAAGCTCCTCCTACCGTTGTAAGAGTCGTAAACAATAGCAGTATCCACATCCTTTTCCATATTACAGTGAATAGATTTTTCAAATTTATTTCCTTATTCATTACTTCTCCCCCTCATTTAATACCAATGAGATTTCAGTTGAACATTCCATAAAAAAATAAAAATAAAATTATTATTTTTATTTTTCGAATATACAAAACTCCCTAATTACTGTCATTTTAGTTCTTTATATAGAACGAGTCAATATAATTTATTTTTGTTTAAACACTTCTTAATTTCAGTTCAAAAATTACGACAATATTCTTCATAATTCACTGTAGATAAATGACGAAAATCCCCTATTACTGCGGTATCAGGGGGTTTTTCTTTGTATTGAAACTTATTTCAACAAGACTTTTCACCCCATTAAAATAGGTCATATATATTAAACAATTCACTTTTTCAAATGATATTCATTTTGCATAGTTATTAGCAAGTACATTTTGGAATTTGTTTGCCCCTTTCTATTTCTCATATAAAGTGAAACTTTAATCAGTGGGGGTTTTCTTCATCCCCCTGCCCGATAAATAAAAAACCCTCAACACGTTATGTGTCAAGGGTTTAAGCCTCTTAGTATAGAGACATATATTGATCGCGTTCCCATTGGTGAACTTGCGTGCGGAATATATCCCACTCAATCTCTTTCGCTTCGATGAAGTGCTCAAGTAAATGCTCGCCTAGTGCACCACATACTACTTCATTAGATTGTAATGTAACTAATGCTTGCGCTAATGTTGCTGGTAAGTCAACGATACCTGCTTCTTCGCGCTCTTCTTTTGTCATTACATAGATGTTACGGTCTACTGCAGCTGGTGGAGTTAATTTGTTTTTAATTCCGTCAAGACCTGCTGCTAGTAATGTAGCCATTACTAAATATGGGTTTGCAGCTGGGTCAACACTACGTACTTCTACGCGTGTACTAATACCACGAGATGCAGGGATACGTACTAATGGGCTACGATTTTGTGCAGACCACGCTACGTAACAAGGAGCTTCGTATCCAGGTACTAAACGCTTGTAAGAGTTTACAGTTGGATTTGCTACCGCTGTAAATGCTGGTGCATGTTTTAAAATACCTGCGATGAAATGACGAGCATCATCACTTAATTGTAAGTCACCGTTTTGATCGAAGAATACGTTCTCACCATTTTTGAATAGTGATAAGTTACAGTGCATACCTGAACCGTTCACACCGTATAATGGTTTTGGCATAAATGTTGCGTGTAAACCATGTTTACGAGCAATTGTTTTTACAACAAGTTTGAATGTTTGAATATCGTCACATGAGCGAATTGCACTTGCATATTTAAAGTCGATTTCGTGTTGCCCTGGAGCAACCTCATGGTGAGACGCTTCAATTTCAAAGCCCATCTCTTCAAGTTCAAGAACGATATCACGACGACAGTTTTCCCCTAGATCCATCGGCGCAAGGTCGAAGTATCCACCGTTATCGTTTAATTCTAATGTTGGATTTCCTTTTTCATCTACTTTAAATAGGAAGAATTCTGGCTCTGGTCCAAGATTGAAATCTGAGAATCCTAAAGCTTCCATTTCTTTTAACACACGTTTTAAGTTGTTACGTGGGTCTCCATCAAATGGAGTGCCATCTGCATTGTAAATGTCACAAATTAGACGAGCAACTTTACCTTTTTCAGCAGTCCATGGGAAAATTACCCAAGTATCTAAGTCAGGATATAAATACATATCAGATTCTTCAATACGTACGAAACCTTCAATCGAAGATCCATCAAACATCATTTTGTTATCAAGAGCTTTCGTTAATTGTCTCACTGGAATCTCTACGTTTTTAATTACTCCTAAAAGGTCTGTAAATTGTAAACGGATATACTTTACATTCTCTTCTTCCGCCAAACGGAAAATATCTTCTTTTGTGTACCTAGCCATTATAAATTCCTCCTTAGTCCCTCTAAACACCTTCAGAATCAGTTATCCTTAGTGAAAAAACCTTGAAATGTCACCTTGTCGCAATGAAGTCCGATTAAATCTACCTGTATGTTGTAGTTCGTCTCGAAGTATTTTGCGAAGCTCAGTTTTTGAAATTTCTTTCGTTTCTTCTTTTACTTTCACTGTTTCTGTTTGATTTTCTTTCATTAATAACACTTGTTTAATACCAGCCATATTCAAGCCTTGATCTAATAAATCTTTAATCTCTAACAACTTATCTACATCGTTAAATGAAAATAACCTACGATTCCCCTTTGTACGGGTTGGAGAAACAAGATTATGCTCTTCATAGTAGCGAATTTGACGTGCAGATAATTGTGTTAAATCCATAACAATACCAATAGGAAACAGCGGGGCAGAACGTCTATCTTCTTTCATTGTTTCAGTTCCTCCTTCGCCTTAACTGCTTCTCATTTTATACCATGTTATGTTTAGTGTCAATAGATGTTAGCTTTTCTTACATGATTTTTTTATAAATTTTTTCATTCTTTTTTCTAATGAAATAAATCATTACTTTCACAAGAAAAAAGCTGTCGAAATCGACAGCTTCCCCTTAAGAAATTGTTAATAATTCTTTTTCAATTAATGCATCAATTGCAGAACAAATCGCAATCTTCACATGTGAATAAGTTAACCCACCTTGCACGTAAGCAACATAAGGCGGACGAATTGGGCCATCAGCTGACAATTCAATACTTGCACCTTGAATAAACGTTCCCGCAGCCATAATTACATCATCTTCATATCCCGGCATATAGTTGGCATATGGAGTGAAGTGAGAATTAATCGGAGATGCATATTGAATTGCTTGGCAGAATGCAATCATACGATCTTTATCATCAAATTGAACAGACTGAATTAAATCTGTTCTTGGTGCGTTCCATGCTGGTGATGTATTCATTCCTAACTTCTCTAAAAATGCAGCTGTAAAAATCGCACCTTTTAGCGCTTGTCCCGCTACATGCGGCGCTAAGAAGAAACCTTGATACATTTCTTGTAGACTGTATAAAGATGCCCCTGCTTCCGCACCGATTCCCGGAGATGTTAAACGATATGCACACGCTTCAACATACTTCTCTTTACCAACAATGTAACCACCAGTTTTAACAATCCCACCACCAGGGTTTTTAATAAGCGAACCTGCCATTAAATCTGCACCAACATGACATGGCTCTTGCTCTTCGATAAACTCGCCATAACAATTATCTACAAATACAATAACATCAGGTTTAATTTCTTTAACAAACGCTATCATCTCTTTAATTTGAGAAATAGTAAATGACGGACGAGTAGCGTAGCCTTTTGAGCGCTGAATACCAATCATCTTCGTACTACTATGAATTGCAGCCGCAACAGCCCCAAAATCAACAAGCCCCTCTTCAGTAAGCGGAACTGCATTATAACCAATATTATATTCTTTAAATGAACCTACACCTTTTCCGCGTACACCAACGATTTCTTCTAACGTATCATACGGCTTGCCAGTGATGTACAATAACTCATCTCCTGGACGTAAAATACCGAATAACGCTGTAGAAATAGCGTGAGTACCTGAAATAATTTGCGGGCGAACAAGACCAGCTTCTGCCCCAAATACATCCGCATACACTTTTTCTAACGTATCACGGCCAATATCATCATAACCGTAACCTGTCGTCGGAATAAAATGCGAATCGCTAATTTTATGTTTACGAAAACTTTCTAATACACGAAACTGATTACTTTCAATTACTTCCTCCGCTCGTTTATGTAATTCTGTAATCTGGCTCTCTACTTCTTTTACGATTGGAGCAATTTTTTCTCCATTTTTTAAACGATCAAACATTTTTATTTTCTCCTTCTTCCACTAAAAATCTCTTTAATTGCACATTAAGCGATGAATGAGCAAAAATATACCCTACGCAATCATATACAAATTTATCTTCCAAAAACTCCATCTTTGTTAAAAGTGTTTCCGTCTTTAACAACGTTAACAACTTACCTTCACTCGGAGGAATTTCCACTTGATAACCATTCATTTCTTCCTTCATTTTCGTTTCTATCGCTTCTTTTATATGTAATAAATCATTTTCTTCAAAAGCACTAGTCATTAAGAAATCACTTTTCGGAAACGGAATAAAGTTTTGATGTAATTCATCTTTTTTATTATATAACGTAATAATAGGAATATGATTAATTTCAAGTTCTGACAATAATTGTTTTACTGTTTTCTCATGCCCTACGTAATTAGGATCTGCAGAATCAACTACATGTAAAATAACATCTGCTTCACCAGCTTCTTCTAATGTCGAACGAAAAGCTGCAATTAATGACGTCGGTAAATCCTGTATAAAACCAACCGTATCAGTTAGTAATACTGTATAACCAGAAGGTAATGGCATCTTCCTTGTCGTCGGGTCTAGCGTTGCAAACAACAAGTTTTCTTCAAATGTATCAGCTTCCGTTAATCTATTAAACAGCGTAGACTTCCCCGCATTCGTATATCCTATTAACGAAACTTGAAATACTTTATTATCTTTTCTTCTCTCACGATATCTTTTTCGATGTTCCACTACAACTGCAAGTTGCTTCTTTATTTCATCAATGCGTGATCGAATATGACGACGATCCGTCTCCAGTTTCGTCTCACCGGGCCCCCTTGTCCCAATACCACCACCAAGACGTGATAAAGACAATCCTTGCCCCATAAGACGCGGCATTGTATATTGCAACTGAGCTAATTCTACTTGAAGCTTACCTTCCCTCGACTTCGCACGTTGCGCAAAAATATCTAATATGAGTTGCGTTCGATCAATTACCCTCGCATCTAATACTGAGGATAAATTCCGAATTTGACTCGGAGTTAATTCGTTATTAAATACGATAACATCCGGTTCTAATTCTTCAGTTAACATTGTAAGCTCTTCTAATTTACCTTTACCTATATACGTCGCCGGATGAAACTTCGGTCGTTTTTGCGTTGTAGTAACTAACAATTCTGCTCGCGCAGTCTTCGCTAGTGATGCAAGCTCTTTCATGGAATGCATAAACTTTTCATCATCTTCTTGCGGCAATTGACAGCCCACTAATATGACTTTTTCTTTTTCTTCCATCAAATATGTTCACTCATCCTTTTCGAAATTTAAACCTTCTAATATAATAGCAGAGGAAGCACATTTCATCTAGTTAGCGGGGGAGAAAATTCATGGCATGGGAGATTTTTAGCATCATAGGCACAATCGCTTTCGCACTAAGCGGGGCCATTGTTGCAATGGAAGAGGATTATGATATTTTCGGGGTGTATATTTTAGGAATGGCGACCGCATTTGGGGGAGGTGCCCTTCGTAATTTATTAATCGGTTATCCGATTGTCGCGTTTTGGCAACAAGACATGTTATTCCAAATCGCACTTTTATCAATGACAATTATTTTTCTTTTTCCAAATAAATTAATTAGACACTGGAAAAAGTGGGAAAATATCACTGATGCTATCGGTTTATCAGCATTTGCCGTACAAGGAGCATTATATGCTCAGAAATTAAATTTACCAATTAGCGCTACAATCGTAGCAGCTGTTTTAACTGGCATTGGTGGCGGTATTATCCGCGATCTTTTAGCCCGCAGAAAACCTCTCGTCCTTCGAGCTGAAGTATATGCTTTTTGGACGATTCTAGCAGGTTTCTTAATCGGCGCTCAAATTATTGTTAGCGATTGGGCTTTATACACCTTATTCATTTTAATTGTTTGCTTCCGCATGGTTTCTATTCATTACAAATGGCATTTACCGCATAGACGTATCGACACAAACGAACGTTCAGTGCATAAATAGCAATCCAACCTCTTTACAGATCGTAAAGAGGTTTTTCTTTTCTAACGAGTTTTTCTTTACATAATGTTTATACTAATCCTCAAAGCGAGGTGAATACAAATGACAAACCATGTTAATAAAGGTGCTCAAAAAAGCTCAGTAGGTCAAATTGGACATGATCCTAATTCTGCACACGAAAAAAGCGCTAAAATGGAGCACTTCCATAAATCTTATCAAGAACAAGCAAAAAAATAGTAAAAGCACTTATAAAGAAAAAACAGACGCACAGTTTACGTACTGTGCGTCTCCTCTTCAAGCATCAAATCACTACTTGATATCCCAATTAAATCATATTTATCATACGTATCTTCTTGCAACAAGCGCATAGCCTGTGTACGAATCGACTTTTCAACAATATTCCGTACATATCTTCCATTACTAAACGATGTAATTTGCGATGAGTACTTTACAGCATGTAAATGATCTCTAAATTTCCACTCAGCCTCTTTCGATAACTGGTATTCACGTTCTTCATACATCCTCTTCCCTATTTCTAACAGCTGATTTACCGAGTAATCCGCAAATTCAATTATAAACGGAAAACGGGATTGCAGACCTGGATTTAATGAAAGAAAATGATTCATCTCTCTTGAATATCCAGCTAAAATTAATACAAAACCGTGTTGTTTATCTTCCATATGTTTTACGAGCGTATCGATTGCTTCTTTCCCAAAATCTTTCTCTCCCCCTCGTGCTAATGAATACGCCTCATCAATAAACAAAATACCTCCCATTGCTTTTTTTATTAAATCTCTTGTTTTTTGAGCTGTATGACCGATGTATTCTCCTACAAGATCCGCACGTTCAGCTTCAACTAAGTGCCCTTTTGATAGAATATTCATCTCAAACAATAATTTCCCTATCATTCTAGCAACAGTTGTCTTCCCTGTACCCGGATTCCCTTTAAACAACATATGGAGTACTTGCTTCTCAGACTTCAACCCTATTTCTTGTCTTTTTTTATTTACATAAATCCAAGCATATATTTCTTTTATTATCTTTTTTATATCATCCATCCCAACAAGCTTTCCCATCTCTTCTTCAATTCTTTGCAGCATCTCATGTTTCGTAGTGGTTTCATTTGAAATTACCGTTTTATTTTCCGCGGCCGGTAAAGAAATTTTCTTTCGATGATTTAACACAATGTTAATTTGATTATTATTTTTCTTTCGCATCGATTGTTCCATACAATCACCTCATTTTATCCTGCATGAACGGGCAATAAGGCTCCACCTCAAAATTCAGCAAACGCGAGGAAGTTAGACGAGATATAACTGCCCGTAAACGCCCGATTGGTTCAACTAATAATCAAGGGGATGAACAAATACCCCACTGATTAAAGTTTCACTTTATCCACTCACCAAATATTATTATTCCTGTCTCCCTTGCAAATGACTATTTTCAGAAAAGTTTGCTATAATATAAGAAATAATGAAGGTGGTGGGACTATGGAGACAACGGAATTCCATGATACAATACAAGCCTTTTCTATTTTTTTATTGAATAAAGGCCGAAAACCTTCAACCATTAAACGTTATGTTTATGACATTGAAGATTTCGGACATTGGTTAGAAAAAAACAAAAAGCTTCCTTCCAGTAATATATGGGCTACACTTTGTACAAAAGACTATGAAGATTACTTTTCCGACTTAAAAAAGAATCGACATTACTCAGAGAAAACGATGCACCGTGTGTTTATTGTATTAAATAGAATGCATCACTTTCTAAATATCCCTAACCCATTAAAGAACATGGAAATCTCTATTCAACCAGACCGCACACTTCGTAATGAAGATTTCATTTCATCTGATGAAGAAAAAAGATTAAAACATATAATCACTTCATTAGAAGGACTTTCAGAAAAACAACGTCCTGTGCGCCCTTTATTAATGGATCGTAATGTCGCTATTTTAAACTTATTAATCGACTATGGATTATCCTTACAGGAACTTACAGCATTAACTATGCATCACGTACACTTTGAAACGAACACATTATCTATCCCAGCGACCGCAGGGGTTGAAAGAACAATTACATTAGCTAACGAAGACAAAAAACAACTATATACTTATTACAAAAGCATCCCTGAACCCGTTCGTCCAAAATACCACAGTCATGATCCATTATTTATCGCATTTGATTTTAATCGCGGAACATACAGATGGGTATACGAAAATGATGCACCGAAGGGATTAACAGAAATCGCTATCCAAAAAATGATTCGCCTTGAAGTGTCTAGGGCCAATTTACGCAAAGGAATCTCAGGACAACACTTTCGTAACACCTATATTTTAAACTTAATAAAAAAAGAAACTCCGGAGTCAGAAATTATAAAACTAGCTGGATTCAAATCAAAAGTTTCACTAAAACGATATTATCAATACGCAGAAAATAGAAAAAACGCCTTA
>NZ_BPLI01000006.1:0-19460 GCF_019656175.1 Bacillus sp. BML-BC051 | reverse complement strand
AGTAGCAAGTAGCCCTTTGTATGACAATAGTAGCTACTAGCAATGTAAATTTGGTTATGTGAGTGTACTTCTTAGATGGTTACCACCTCTTTTTACCCCGCATTAACGGGCAGTAAGACCCCCACCTGAAAATTTTGCAAAAGCATAGAAGTTAGGTAGGGGATCAACTGCCCATAAAAGCCCGATTGGTTCAACTAATAATCAATGGGGGATGAACCCCCCACTGATTAAAGTTTCACTTTATCATGAATCTACATTGTATATGTAGACAAGCATGCGTTTCAAATTTTCATGTTAAAAAGAAATATGTTTCGGAATTTCCCCTTTTGGTACTTTTCCGTCCATACTTAAATAATAATGACGAATCGGACGTAAATCATCGTCTAATTCATAAACGAGTGGAATGCTCGTTGGAATATTTAATGAAACAACACCATCGCTTGAAAGGTTATCTAAGTATTTCACTAGCGAACGAATCGTATTACCGTGTGATGAAATAATTACCTTTTCACCACTTTTTAATGATGGCGCGATTTCTGAATGCCAATAATCAAGTACTCTTTTCTCCGTATCCACTAAACATTCAGTCAATGGAAACTCACCTTTTTTAAGTGCTTTATATTTTGGATCATTCATTTCATATCTAGGATCATCCTCAGTAAGAGCAGGTGGTCTTACATCAATACTTCTTCTCCAAATATGAACTTGCTCCTCACCATACTTTTTCGCAGTTTCATCTTTATTCAACCCTTGCAATGCACCGTAATGTCTTTCATTTAGCTTCCAAAATTTATGTACTGGTACCCAAGCAAGATCCATCTCATGAAGTACAATCCATAACGTCCGGATTGCTCGTTTTAATACAGATGTATAAGCTACATCAAAAGTATATCCATTTTTCTTTAATATTGCTCCTGCTTCTCTCGCTTCACTTAATCCATTCTCTGATAAATCTACATCAGTCCAACCTGTAAAGCGATTTTCAAGATTCCATAAACTTTGTCCGTGACGAATAAGTACAAGTTTTATCATAATAATTCCCCTCTCGGAAATGTGAATTGTATTGTTCCATTGCGTACACGTATAAAGTATCTAGTAATGTATCTTTTTATCCATTCACTCTATGACCAATCCATAGTTGCCAAATGTATGGATAAAATTTGTTCTTTTTCAAACTATAAAACAGATATATTTCTTATTATGTTTGATCGATTGCAACTTCTCGCTTCGACATCCAAGCATCAAAACCTGATCGGCTATTTGCCATTTCATTCATAACTTGATGCCAATTTTCTTCACACGATTCACCAAATTTTGAAAAAATAGCAACCATTTGTTGTCTTTGTACATCGCTCAATTTTTTCTCTAATTCAGTACCTTTTTCTGTTAATGATAACTGTTTCACACGACGGTCATGTGTAGCTTCATTACTCTCAATTAAACCCTTTTCCACAAGTTGTCGTAGTGGTCCGTGAAGAGCTTGTTTACTTATTTCTAATAGTGATAATAACTCATTTACACTTATCCCTGGAAAGCGTGCAATAAAAAATAAAATTCGGTGATGTACTCGTTGTATGCCATACTCTTTTATAATTTCATCTGGCTTTTCAGTAAATGTTTTATATGCAAAGTAAAATAATGCTAATGCTTCATTCATCTGTTCTTCTTTATGTTGTGTCATCTACTTTCCCCCTGTATGTAAATTATACCACAATCCAGTAATCAATATTTTAATGAACGCATTGGAACTTCTTTAGTCTGTTGAAATATTCATTGCATAAGTAGGAGATGATTCACTTGAAAACGCAATATACTGTTAGTACATATTTATTAGACCGACTAAGCGAATTAGGAATTGAACATATTTTTGGTGTCCCTGGTGATTATAATTTGGCTTTTTTAGATGATGTAGTAGCACATGAAAAGTTAAAGTGGGTTGGTAATTGTAATGAATTAAATGCGGCATATGCTGCTGATGGATATGCTCGTATAAAAGGAATCGCCGCTCTTATTACCACTTTCGGTGTTGGAGAGTTAAGCGCCATTAACGGTGTTGCTGGCTCATACGCAGAAAACGTACCAGTTATAAAAATAACTGGTACGCCAACAACTAAAGTAATGGAAAATGGAGCACTTGTTCATCATACGTTAGGTGATGGAAAGTTCGATCACTTTTCTAATATGTATCGAGAAATCACAGTAGCACAAACAAATTTAACAGCTGAGCATGCCGCTGAGGAAATAGACCGTGTATTACGTGCATGTTGGAGTGAGAAACGCCCTGTTCATATTAATTTGCCGATTGATGTGTATAATAAACCAATTAATAAACCTACGGAATCAATTTTACATAAACCAGTTGTAAGTAATAAAGAAGCGCTGGATAAAATGCTGATACATGCAACTTCAAAAATTAATAGTGCCAAAAAACCTGTTATTTTAGCTGATTTTGAAGTGAATCGTTTTCATGCGGAAGAATATTTGTATCAATTTGTAAAAAAAACAGGATTTCCTATCGCAACGCTAAGTATGGGGAAAGGAATATTCCCTGAAAAACACCCTCAATTTGTAGGAATTTATACTGGTGATGTTAGTTCCGCATACTTACGAAAAAGAATTGATGAATCTGACTGTATTATTAGTATTGGAGTGAAATTAACTGATACTATTACTGGGGGCTTTACACAAGGTTTTACGAAAGGGCAAGTAATAGAAATCCATCCCTATACTGTAAAAATCATAGATAAAACATATGGGCCTGTTGTAATGAAAGATGCTTTAGAACAATTAAGTGATTTAATCGAACATCGCATAGAGGAAACACTTGAAATTAAGCCCTTTATTTCAGAATCGCTATCGATTACTGAAGAGTTTAATCCAAAAGCACAATTAGTTACACAAAAACGTTTTTGGCAACAAATATACCATTTCTTACAAGAAAACGATGTTTTAATTGCAGAGCAAGGAACACCTTTCTTCGGTAGTGCTGCTATCCCTTTACCAAATAACACTACATATGTAGCACAACCATTATGGGGATCGATTGGCTATACATTACCTGCTCTACTCGGTACACAGCTCGCTGATTTATCGCGGCGTAACATTTTAATTATTGGTGATGGTTCTTTCCAATTAACTGTTCAAGAGTTATCGACTATACTCCGTCAAAATTTAAAACCGATTATATTTTTAATTAATAACAATGGATACACTGTTGAACGTGCAATTCACGGCCAAAATCAACTGTATAATGACATACAAATGTGGGATTACACAAAACTCGCAAACGTATTCGGATCAGAAGAAAAAAGTCTACCTTGTAAAGTGGAAAATGAAATAGAGTTAGCAGAAGTCTTAACGAATATAACTTTAAATAAGAATCAACTTATCTTTATTGAAGTTGTAATGAATCAAAGAGATCAGCCTGAATTGTTAGCTAAACTCGGTGAAAGATTCGGTAAACAAAATTCTTAATAAGAAAAAGCGTAGCTATAAATGGGCTACGCTTTTCTTATCTTATTTTTTATTCCGCCAGCGTCAACTGCCAAGACACACCATATTTATCATTTAACCAGCCAAACTTTTTGCTAAATGGATAGGAACCTAACGGCATTAGTACAGATCCATCCTGTGCTAGTTTATGAAAGACCGTTTCAATCTCTTCTTCTGTCTCACAAGTTACATAAAGAGACATAGATGGTGTAAATGTAAAACCATGCTTGACATAACTATCAATGCACATGAATTCTTGGCCATTTAACGTAAAGGTTGCATGAATGACAGAACCCTCTTTACCAGGTCCATTTTCATCGTAACGAGAGATATTTACAATTTCTGATTGATCGAATAGCGACGTGTAAAAATTCATCGCCTCCTCAGCTTTACCTTCGAACATTAAGAACGTAGTAATTTTTTGATTTGTGTTACTCATATAGAGACAGCCCCTTGTTATGTATTTATGTAAAACATACATCGGCTAACAAAACCGAACGTACATTCTTATAAGTATATTGTCTATAAAAACGATAAGTTTGTCAATTATCTACTTTCTAATTTCTTCTTAAATAATGCTGTCCAAAGAAATGATTCTCCAAACATAGTATTTGGTGGTTCAATTTGCTTCATCTTTCTAATTTCAATCACTTCAAATTCATTAAATATCTCTCTTAATTTTTCTTCAGAGTATGCAAGACCACCTTGTAGACTCCACCCTCTATATACGTCCCAATCTGTTATTTCTGATCCATTTCGTTCATCTAAATCACCTGCCGCAAAACATGTTAATCCAAAATAACCACCCGATTTCAAGGAGTTTTTAATTAAATTCACATAATGTATTCTTCTATGCGGTGGAATATGATGTAAACAGCCCGAATCGTATACAAAGTCAAAATCATTTTGACACTCTAGATTAAAAATTGAATCACAAATAAAATCAATTTCTATTCCTTTTGCTAAAGCCCTCTCTTTGGCCCAATTAATGCCCTCTATAGATAAATCCACTGCGGTTACATCAAACCCTTCAGCCGCTAAATAAATAGCATTTCTTCCTGGGCCACATCCAAGCTCCAGCACTTTCCCTTTGGAAACCCATTCTGTTTCTATATATGAAACTAGATTTTCATCTGGAACATTTTCAAAAAACGGAACATCTTTTTCTCTATTCGCATAAAATTTATTCCAAAATGGTTCTGCCGGTCTTAATAATGAATCAAGCATTTGAATAATATCTTCTTGCGTGTGCAACGTTTCATTTTTCATTTGTATCCCTCCAAATTTTAACAGTCAGAAAATTATTATATATCTTTCAGAACTTTCATACAAAGAAAAACTCCTACATTTAATAGGAGTTTTTATCTTTAAAATCCAAGTACAGCTAACCATTTTAATAGATTCTCTTCTCGCACTTTCAACTCATTATTCCTAAGCTTACCTAATTGAATTTCGCTAACAATTTCTCCATCCAACATAAAAAGAACTCTTTCTGTTTTCGCTGCTACCTTTACATCATGAGTCACTAACATAATAGTAGTTCCATCACGATTAATATTTAGTAATATTTGCATTACCTCTTCTGTTGATTTTAAATTTAGAGCACCAGTTGGCTCATCAGCAAAAATAACATTTGGATTATTGATAAGCGCTCTACAAATAGAAACTCTTTGTAATTGGCCTCCAGATGCTTCGGTTATATAATGAGACGCTATATCACTTATCCCCATTTTCCTCATTAGCTCCAGAGCACGTTGATTTACTGTTTCCTTACTCTCGCATTTCGCTAAATATGCTGACAAGATGATATTATCAAATAGATTCAAGTTTCTTAGAAGGTTGCTCTGCTGAAAAATAAATCCTATTTCAGTAAGGCGCAATTTGGCTAACGCTTCTTCTTTCATACATGATATTTCTTTACTATCAATTTTCACACTTCCTGATGACATTTGATCCATTCCACTAATATTATATAATAACGTTGATTTCCCAGAACCAGAAGGGCCCATGACCGATATAAATTCTCCTTCATAAATCTCTAAATCTATATTTTTTAGCACGTGATATTTTGTATTTCCATCTATTGAATATGTTTTGTTTAATTGCTTTACTTCTAAAATTTTTTTCACGTTACACCCCTACTCTCCACTTCGTTTTAAATCATCTGTTTGTTTCATATTAAAACTACTGAAAAGTATTGTTGCAGTCACAGATATAAATAAAATAGCTGGACATATTACATAAGAAACGATAGGGTTTACGGCAAACTTTATATGAGCCGTTCCCATAAATGAGCCTAACCAACTTACTAACATTTCACCAAACGTAGCAGCTAGTAATGTCCCTATTACAATGCCTATTAATACAATGACAATAGAACGAGTTATATACTGTATACGAATATCTTTGTTAGAAAAACCAATACTTTTCATAATTAATATTTGTGAAGAGTCTTTTGCCAATAACATTTTAAAAAACATCGCAGTAATTAAAACTGATATCAATATAGCAATCAAAATTGCCACTTGCGTCACGAGTCTTAATTGTTTAATTGTCTCTCCTAAAGTTTGCGTTAAATAATCATCTGTATCTGTTATTTTTGCAAAACTAAAATTATGCTTATACTCCTTCACTTTTTCTTGTAAATTCACAGTAGGCTTCATATCTACGTTTACTACATACCATAATATATTTTCGCTATTATAAGAGAAGCTCGCTTTAGCTGTTTTCCCACCATTCGTTACATCTTGATATATCCCACTAATAGTTAGTGCTTTTTCTTTTCCTTCTACAAATAAAACGATTTCATCCCCTACATTCTTTTTTAATTCATTTGCGTTCATATACGAAAGAGCAATTTCATCTTCATTTTTTGATGCCATGCCTTGAATATAGTCTAATGGGAATTTAGTGAAGTCTCCCATTTCTACATTTAAGTTTTCATGTGTACCATCAGCGTTTACTATTTTAAATGTACTCGTAACAAATGTTGCATATTTTTCTACTTCTTCATCATTTCGTATATATGAAATAACGTCCTTAAATCGTTTCTCTATATTTTCAGATTGCTGTATATCTATTCGAATGTCACTCTTTCCTGTTCCCATATAATTTACAAACTTCGGTGACTGAATCGTATACAAAAAGTTAACAGGTACAACAATCATGAACACAGCTATGATTAAAACGATACTTAATACGCGATATAACTTAAAGCGTTTTACGACATCTTGTATACCAATAAATATATTTACATTTATAATTTTAGTTTGAGAGAGAGAAAAAGAACTTTTCACCTTCCCCTTTCCTAGATTATCTCTTGATTGTAAAGCGTCTATTGCTGTAATTCTCCTGAAATTCCGCAAAATAATACGACAGAAAAGGATAACAGCTAGAAATAACAGAGTTGTGACTATTAATGTTACAATAAAATGTAAAACACTTGTATTTGCTGTTCCCATATAAAGTGAGATATTAGCGGTAAATATTTTTGTAACAAATAATGAAAGAATATATCCACATATACACCCGCTAGCAGCAATAACAACGTATTTTGTTACGTATAGCCTTTGAATCTCTTTACTTGTAATGCCGATAGCCTTCATTACACCTATTTCCCGATAATCTTCTTCCATAGAAGTCATAATCGTAAATCTAATACATAAACTTGCGATTAACATTAATAATGCACTTATTATAATGAGCACTGCAGCTATTATTCCATCTGTTAATGAATTGAGTGTTTTAAATAGTGAATACGTAATAGAGGGACCTTTTTGAGGTAAGTTCGATGATTGGTATAGAATTTCAAATTCATTTATTTTATTTACATCTGTTAGCTGAAATTCAATAAGATATTCGCTTTCTCCAAAATTTCCCTTTATTCTTTCGAAGTCTTCATCACTTATTACAAATCGTTTGGAACTAACAATTGATGGGTTCATTTGAACATCACGAACAAATGACGAAATAGTCAATTCTAGTTCATTATTATTTTTAACAACCCATATTTTATCTCCAATACGCAATTTATATTTTTGCATATAATAAATTGGTACACCTATTTCCCCTTTCCTAACATTGATCACTTCATTATTTAAATCTAATAAAAAGTCAAAATTACTATTTTGTTTAACGAAACTAATGTCCATTACACTATTATGTTCCGCTTCATTTTTCTTCTTTATAAAAATGTTAGACCCGCCAATTTGAATCATCTCAGCCGTTTGCTGTTTTTTTACAAAAGGAGTTTTCGCTACAAATGAATCGATTGACTTTTGATGTATTTCTCCGGCATGCATTTGTACGAAGTGCGGTGCGTTTGATACTTTAAACAGTTGATTCATCGAGTTCAATAGATTTATAACGTTACTTGAAGCACTAGCCATTAAAAGACTTGATAACATGATAAACATAAATAAAATGGTAATTATCATTTTATTTTGAGAGAAATCTCTTTTTAACATTCTCCTAATCATATGAAGCTAGTTCCCTTCATTCCATAATATTTTCCTCGTCAATATCGCTATTATTATCATTATGAAACTAATAGCTAATATAGGTAAATAAATTTTTATATTGAATTCTTCAAACATAAAACCATAAATAATTTGCCCAATTGGCGCCATACATTGAGATACCGCAGTTATAATTGCCATTACTTTTCCTAGGTTTTCATTTGGTGTTTTCTTTTGGACTACAGTAATTACATAGATGGATACAATTGTCATGATCATTGCGATTAGAATAGAAGAAAGTATAAAGAGGATAAATGGTGGATAGTGTCCTAAATTAAGAATAAATGGCGTAACTGATAGTGACATTGGTATAACTAATAAAGCTATTAAAAGCATCCAGTAATGCAATGTTTTCATCTGTAGCTTTTTCGCAAAAAAACCTATTGATAATGCCCCTAAAATAGTAGCAAAATCGATCAATCCCATTCCAATTCCGTATAACATGTCGCTACTTTTCATTGTTACTCGTATAATAATTGGAGCACCAACAACAAATAACGGTGTCAGTATTAAATTTAGTAATGCAGCTAAAAGCATAGATTTCAAAATAAATGGTTGTTTTAAAACGTATATAAAGCCATCTTTCATATCCTTTACAATTGTCGGTATGATATGGCTTTCTTGCGCTCTTTTTATAAAAGGTATTGTAATAAACATTTCTAAAATCGCAGATAAAAAGAAAGCAAGACAGCTTATTATTACGAGCGTTTTCAAACCAATTATGCCGTACAATATTCCTCCTAATACAGGAGCAACTATGTTAGATAATGCTTGCACACCATTTACGATACCGTTCGCTTGTTCTAACCTTTTCTCTGGAACTAATTGCGGAATACTCGCCATTACAACTGGTGAGTACATTGCACTAATGACTGCAAGTAAAAACATAATAGTTCCAATTAATATAATAGATACCGATCCAGTAAATAATAAAACTATAAAGCTTAATACAATCGCAGCGTTTATAAAATCAAAAGTGACCATTAAATTACGGCGATTGAAACGATCAGCTATCGCTCCGCCAACAGGGGCTAACAAAAACGGAATACTCGTAACCGCATATAATCCTGCGAATATATCAGCACGCCCTGTTATATCTAACACATATAACGACAGAGCAAAACGTAAAAGTGTTGATCCTAAAATAGTAATAATTTGCCCACTCACCATTAAGCGAAAATCTTTCATAGAAGATTTTATACTTGCTGGCATACTCATCACACCCTTCATTTAATTTAGACCGACTGTCGGTCTATAATAACTAAACAGAAATCATGATTTCTGTTTAGTTAAAAACTCCAGCATATAATCAAAGGATCCTTCTTTCGCTCCAACAGATGCTTCCATCATTTTTATATAAGCTTTCGCTCTTCTCATCATTTCTACCGGCTTCCACTGGAATAAACCTTCATCAAATATGACTTGTGCTGAAGAGAGTAATAATTCAATCGTTTCTTGTGGGTATGGTGTAGAAAATACGCCTTCATCGATTCCTTGTTCTAAAATCTCTGCTAAAACAGGAGATAAATGAATAATGGATTGCACTATACTTTTTTGATGCATTTCCGCATTATTTGGCTGATGAAATTGTTCAATCATTTTATCTTTAACATCTCCTGATTTTGGTGATTGCTCCATCAAGACTCGAAATAACTTTTCTAAAACTGGGATATTTGGATTGGAGACGATTACTTTCGCTTTAGCAACATCATCTTTAACGATCCTCATGATGATCTCATCCATTACTTCTTCTTTCGACTTAAAATAGTGATAAAACGTCCCCTTCGCTATCCCTATCTCTTTTAAAATGTCATTTACTGTTGTTTTCGTATAACCTTTCGTAATAAATAAACGTTCAGCAGTTTCTAAAATTTCCTTTCTACGCTCCTCATACTCCTTTACTATTCGCATTCATGTTCTCCTTCCCATCAGACCGACTGTCGGTCTATTTAAATTATATGTTTAGTTAGTAAAAAGTTTCCTATTATCGTACATATACACCATCTTACTTTCTATTTCCTTTATAAACTTTTATTTTTTAACGTCCGTTCAATTTATTTAAAACATATCTCATGTTTCTTATCGTCACCTTTCATTTTAGGAAAAGAACGATGCCCCCGCTTGATCCTATTTTTCTTGATTCTTCATTCAGACGCACAATACTTTGTATTTTTTCAGCTCCTTTACCACAAGTCTACGCATCTCCTTTTCATCGATGGCTTCAAAAAATGAAAATTGATTCATATGATACGGTTCTCTTCAGTTCGATCTATTTACTTATGAATGGATTATTTTGTTAAATATGCAATATTGCATATTTCGTACTTTTAATTTTCTTATATGCAATAATTTGTTTATAAAAATACAAAACATTAATAATGGGTGATTTATATGAGCAAGTTCCGAAAGAAGATGATTAAATATCTGCAAACATTTTGGGGATGTTTAGCATTTGGTGTATTAATGTTTGCTATCTTCTTAATTATGGATTTAACAGATACGCCTTTAAATTCATTAGGCTGGAGAGACTGGTTAGGTTCTGCAGCAGGTGCAGCCATTTTATCTGTTGGGATGTTTACTTTAAATAAATTGGATTTAAAATAAATATTCGGTCAATACTGTATGTAGGCTGTATGCCAAATCTCATTTAAAGTATTTTTCCCTGTATCTCCTTGTATTGAGCAGTTAGCTTTTTCTAGCTGCTCTTTGTTTGTAAAAAACGAACTCAATTGACTACACGCACATATAATGTTCTGTGTTCCTTTCTTTATAAATTGAAATAGTCATTACAAAATGAATCTCGTCACGAGAGCACTTTATTGAGTGCTCTTTTTTGATTTTTGAATACTTATTAAATGAAATTTTTATTATAAATAATGAACTTTCAACGCTACTCAATTGTAAATATACATACAATACTATTGTAAAGGGGCGCTTTTATATGAATCCATATCAAAGAATATCTTTAATAATGGTTATTTTAGTACCACTCCTTTTCTTAACTGTCACCCTAGTAACTGGTCGATGGGCTTTCTTTTTTTGGAGCCTACTGCCTAGTTTCTTTAGTGGAATAATAGCCTTCAACGCTTTTCAAAAATCACGAAAATAGACAAAACACTTTACAAAGAGTGCCTTTACAAGGTGCTCTTTTTGGTATGGAATGTGAAATAGAGGCTTGCTCTTAAAACCTTTCATGTGATTTTTATAGTTTTTCCTTACACCCGTATGTCTGCTTGCTCATAAGTTGTTAAAGTATAAATATAAATTGGCTAGTAGTTTATAACGGAGGTGTAAAAATGAGTAAATTTAAAAAGAAATGTCACACCCCATTTCCATGTGCCTTTCCGTTACCTCAAATCGGGTCTACTGGATTAACCGGTGCTACTGGGCCTCTGGGACCGACTGGAGCTACCGGACCTTCAGGTGGACCTCCGGGACCTACCGGGCCTACTGGAATTCAAGGGATTCAAGGTAACCTGGGACCTACTGGTCCTCAAGGTATTTCTGGACCTCAAGGGATTCCTGGGATTTCTGGATCTATTGGTCCAACTGGACCTACTGGAATTCAAGGTATCCAAGGCATCCAAGGCATTCCTGGCATTCAAGGTCCTATTGGACCGACTGGAATAACGGGGGGCACTGGAATTCAAGGGATTCAAGGCATTCAAGGGATTCAGGGGATTCAAGGGATTCCTGGCCCGACCGGCCCTCAAGGGATTCAAGGCATTCCTGGTTCTGTAGGTCCAACTGGAGCTGTTGGACCTACAGGCCCTTCTGGCGGAGCACCAGGACCAACGGGCCCGACTGGACCAGCTGGAGGACCAACCGGAGTGACTGGCCCCACTGGACCAACTGGGTCACCAGGATCAACCGGACTTCAAGGTATCCAAGGGATTCCTGGCCCCACTGGACCTCAAGGAAGTCAAGGTATTCAGGGGATTCAAGGTAATCCGGGGCCTATTGGTCCTATTGGACCCACTGGAATAACTGGGGCGACTGGAATTCAGGGTATCCAAGGGATTCAAGGTAATCCAGGACTTATTGGACCTATCGGCCCGACTGGCCCCACTGGGCTTCAAGGTATCCAAGGCATCCAAGGCATTCCTGGGCCTACTGGATTACCAGGAACCGCTGGAGCTACTGGGCCTACCGGTCTTACAGTATCTGGGTTATCTCATTATGCTTATGTTTTCAATACAGTAGCTCAAGTTGTTGCCTTAGAAGCACCTATTCTTTTTAATTCACATGGTAGAATGACCTCTGGTTTTACTCATACGCTGGGAACTTCTCAATTAATGGTTCTTAATGCAGGAGATTATAAAATTTCTTTTTCTGTATCAGGAGTTGAGCCTAATCAATTCACACTTTTTTTAAATGGTGCTCCGATTCCCAGCGCAATTTATGGATCAGGTGCAGGAACTCAACCAAACAACGGCCAAACAATCCTCGCTTTAGCTGCAGGTGATATTATTACCCTTAATAATCATACTTCCGCTGCTGCAGTTACTTTGCAGACTTTGGCAGGTGGAACACAAACAAATATAAATGCCTCGATTGTAATTGAAAAATTAAATTAAATTAATTTAATCATTTATTTCTTGAAACTCTGGCAGTAAATAACCTAGAGTGGATTCTTTTTTAACAAGCAGTTAGCTTTTGCTAGCTGCTCTTTTCCTACAAAATTCAAATTGTATTAAACTTTATTTCCATCATTATTTTTTGCATAACCACTATTTTATTTTCCTCTGCTCTAAAACCAAAATAGAGTAAGCCACAAGTAGCAAACGAACCTAATACGGATACTATAATGATTCCTAACCAGAACATAACGTAGCTCCTCCTATACATGAATTCAGACATTTATAAAAAACTTAAAATATATAAATGCAACGTAAAACACTTGTTATGATTGCTGTCATTCGCACTATTTGTTCGTTATATAATCAAGATGCAACAAGCGACAAATGTGGGAAATAATATTCGAACATTTTCTTTTTAATACTAAAGGTGTCAGTTACTACACCTTTTACATCACCGTTTGGCAAATAGATCATGAATTCTGCTTTATATGTAATTGCATCAAACCGTTTGCCATTCTTTTTATAACCAGGTTGTAGAACAAACGATGGTTGCAATTCGATTGCCTGTATTTCACCTGCACCTTGCTTTTCTTTTAACAGCTCATAATATTTAGACTCAGCTTCTAAATTAAAGATACAACCATCTAACTCAACCTTTTTATTGTTATATTTGCTCTTTGTTTTTCTCTTTTGTTTTATTAATTAGCTGATTAATTTCACAGACATCATTTATCAAACGTTCCATGTTTCTTCACCCCTTGAATATTTTTCAAATAAAAATACATACTATTTTCAAGCCGCCGTGTCCACGGCTAATACTTCTTTCTTTTGTTACAGCAGAAGCAGGTAGGTTCTTCACTTATCTGCTTTCTCTGTATATTTTTTAAGAAATCGAAAATAATACCAACAAGCTGTTTGAACTAGCAGCTTCACTCTTCTCGTAATGGGGATGCAATTTATTACAATGAGCTAACTCATTGAACTCACTGGCAGACAACCAAAATCGTTGTCTGCTTTTTGTATGAGATTTTTCGTTTTACATATACTACTTTTGAACCTGCAGACCAATACGAACCATTTTGGTGCTTGGGATTTCCCTTCCTGGGGATAAGTATTTTTTACTTATCCCTTTTTGTATAGACACGTACATTTAAGGTAAAGCTAATTACAAGCAGATTTTCTGTTTATGCGTAGTTCTAAACAAGAATACTTTTTCTCCTATTAAAGGACGGCAGGTACGACTGCTAGTCCTTTTTTCTTATATCGCATACTATCCCTTCAGGTAACTTCGTACTACATTACCTTCATCGTCGTAGTAAGCAATTTCCCAATAAGGATGGCAGTTGTGCTTCTCAAGTTCCCCATCGAGCAAAACGAACAAATTAGTTTTTCAGTTTCCAACGATCGTATCCCAATACGAGTTAAATCCTTCATAAACTTCTCTTGTTCCATTTCAGTAATTGCGGAATGTGTAATGAAAATACTCGCTCGCTACATTACCTTTTCTTTCAACCAAAGTATTCTGCCGAAATAGTAGACATAATAAGTTCCGTTCTCTTTTTGCTGCAGCATAACATTCCCGTACCGTTTGAATGTGTTACGAATTTCTTTCACCAAATCGTCCAATTCTTTGTTAGCAAAAAATGTTTTCGTATCGTTATACCAATTGATTTTTTCATAACCCGTATCATCATCAGGGCGCTAGTACGAATTGTTTTCTCTCGATTTTTTTTCGATTAAATATTGTTCATACGTAAGTTGCACTTGTTCTTGAATTGCGACATGGCAGTAATACCTTTGCTCTACTGGTTTTGGACTATAAAATTCATTTTAAATACGGTGAATGAAATTTTTGCTTTTTCTCGGCATCACCCTTGTTGTCTACAAACAAAAAAAGAGCCGCAACACTTTGCGACTCTTTTTGAATAATAACTATTTAACGGCCACGTCTTTGCTGACCTTGTTTTGTACTACTTTTCTTATTACTTGGCTTATTAAATGATCGATTGTTATCATTTCTCGAACTATTTCTTGGGCCACCTTTTGAACCACTTCTTGAACCTTCACGGCTATCTCTTTGGCGATATTGATCTGATTTCTTTGGAGCCGGCTTTGGTACCGGTTTTCCATTTTCATCTACACGTTTTATCTTTGGTTGTTCGATTATTTCTCTTTGCAGTGGTGCACCAAGCGTTTTTTCAATTTCTTCTAAATGTTTTTCATCTTTCGCTGCAACGAATGTAATTGCAATACCTGATCCACCTGCACGTCCTGTTCGGCCAATGCGGTGAATATAACTTTCTACATCTTCAGGAATGTCAAAGTTAAATACATGCGTTACACCATCTACATCAAGTCCACGAGCTGCTACATCAGTCGCAATTAAGTACTGAATTTTAGCTTCGCGGAAACTCTTCATGACTCTTTCACGTTTCGCTTGAGGTATATCACCATGAAGTTCAGCACAATTATAACCTAGTCCTTTTAAATTATCATACAGCTTACTTGCTCTAACCTTTGTACGACAGAAAATAACTGCTAAAAATGGCTGATCACGATCCATAACAAAACGAAGTGCATCTGGCTTTGCACGATCTGTCGTCTCAATGACACGCTGCTCAATTGTATTTACCGTTACTTCTTCACTTTGCACTTGAATCATTTGCGGCTCATCCATATAACGTTTCGCCAACTTTTTAATATCTTTTGGCATCGTTGCTGAGAATAACATCGTTTGTTTACTATCAGGTGTCTCATCTAAAATATCTTCAATATCGTATAAGAAACCGAAATAAAGCATTTGATCCGCTTCATCTAGTACAATTGTTGAAAGATTACTTAAATCAATTGTTTCACGACGTATATGATCTAATAATCGTCCTGGTGTCGCAACAACAATATGTGTATTGCCTTTTAATTTTCTCAATTGTTGTGCTACATCTTGCCCGCCATAAATCGCTAGTACATTAATATCTTCTCTTTGAACAAGCATTTTTTTTATTTCAGTTGTAATTTGCAGTGCTAGTTCCCTTGTTGGTGCCACAATTAAAGCCTGAACATCACTACACTCTGGATCGATTTTTTCTAAAATCGGTAACACGAATGCTAACGTTTTACCCGTCCCTGTTTTCGCCTGCCCAATAATATCTTTACCTGACATAATAACAGGAATTGCCTGCTCTTGAATTGGTGTTGCTTCTGTAATTCCATTTTCACGTAATGTATGATTAAAAGTTTCACTAATTCCTAATTCTAAAAAATTTTTCAAATAGACCACTTCTTTTCCTTATTTTTCACATTAGCTTTCATTGTACCATTTGTTTCGCCAAATATGAAAAATAAAAAAATTCTTATCTTCTTTTTTTATATTCATCGTGTACTAGTTGGACAAATTCTATTTGTTTTTTCTCTGATTTTATTAATGCTTCCATGTTAGTAGGAGACAAAATACACTTTTTAATTTTTCTATTACTCCAAATTATTTTTGTATACTTTGCATCTTCGTGTAGCCTTCGAAACCACTCGAATTCACTTAACTTTGCAATATGATGTTTTAGTCTCATGTCATTTCGAGGGTAAAATGTAATTATAGCCATTATTACATCAAGAAGTAAACTCATCTTCTCCCCTCCTATACATATATATTTCAAATTTACGGAAATATAGTTACAGGGTGATAAAATTGACCACAACATTCATAAAGATATTTTGCATATTTTTCTTACTATATTTTCAATCGACCTCAATTATTATGGCAAAAGCTCAAACAAATGTGATAAGTGAATTTAAACAAGCTTTACTCAAAAGTGATAAAAAGTTAATGCGGTTATATGTAACAGAAGGGGTTGAACTACAATATTAATGATTTGATTAGAATTGTGGAATCTATGAATTAAAAAACCGATCTTTTCAATATAAGAAAGATCGGTTTTTAATATTTTATAAAATGAGTTTTCCTCCATGATAGCAATAATAACTTGCTGCTTTAAGGTTTTTAATTCTTTTTAGAGATTCTTCCGCTTTTTCTAAATCTAAACAAAAACTTGGATTAGCTATTACTAATTCATGATTATCTTGAACAGCCGCATCCCCTGTAATTACACAGTTTGAATTCGGGAAATATAATGAAATATGCCCCGAAGTATGTCCTGGAGTCGCTACTATTTGACATTCATCATTCAAAATCATTTGACCATCATATACTTTTTCATCGACGGAAATATGTCTTATATTTTTTAACTGTTGTATAAACCATTCACCAAATTCTTTCTCTTCAATTGGCATACGTTCTAACATTTCTTCAGCTTGAACTAATCTCTCCGATTTTATTTCACCATTAATGTAGTGACATTCAATTTCACTAGCAATAATATTAACTTGAGGATATTTCACTTTGAAATCATATAAAGATCCTATATGATCGTCATCATAATGAGTAATAATTATATTTTTTAAGTTTTTCATCTCATACCCATGTTTTAAAATTGCTTCTTCAATTAAAGGTGAAAAATTGATATAACCTGTATCTACTAAAGTTAATTCATTGTTTACTATAACTAAACTCGGATAAATAAATTGTTTTTGCCCATTAAATTCATATTCAATTGGTAGTTCTATTATCTTCATTTTTATTCCCCCATACCCGTTATTAAATGTTTAATAATATATAAATCATCCACATACATTTTACTGTACATACTTATGTAACGAAACACTGTAAGTCGTTACATAACAAACATTCTATTATTTTGAACAGGTAATTCCTTATTTTTATGGAAATATACAATAAGATAAATAATAAAATTGATTACTTCCCCACTTTTTTGTCTATCCTTTTAAAAAAATCTCTGTTTTAGTAAAAGGAGTGTTTATATGGAGAAACAGACACTTTGGAAAAAATTCAAAAAAAGCTCAGCGAACCTCGGGAAATCCAGCGTATATGAAAGTATTATTTTATACTACACAATGAGAAAAAAAGAGCTACCTACTAAAGCGAAATTCATAATATTAGCCGCTTTATCCTATTATGTATTAGCAATCGACTTCATTCCAGATATAGCTGCTATTATTGGGATCGGCTTATTAGATGATGTTTTAGCAATTGCTATAGCGCATAAATTTGTAATGCGCCATGCGGATGCCGACAGCCTATATAGACAAAAATATAACTACTATTCTTCAAATCTATATCGGATATCTATCGCCCCATTTTGGCTTATGTCTATTCGTGCAATTAATTTCTTAAAAACCGGATATAGATTTTCAGAATCCTCTAGCAACTTAAATGCATCTTTTACCTTCTGCTGCTCGACTATTAACGCTTTAACGTCATCCAATTTTAAAATTTCTAACTCTTTTTCTTTTATATTTTTCGCAAAGTTAGCATCTCGTTTGGTAAAAGTTGCTTTATCGATAGATCCACCATCTAAATACAAATCTAATAAACGCTCTCTTTTTATCTCTAATTCTTTCTTTTCTTTTCTTAATTTCTTCTGCTTTTCTTGATGTTTATCTTTATCATTCAATTTAAATACTTTTTCCAAATCTCTCTCTTTTTCCTTTAATTTTCGCAACACAAGAGAACGCAATCTTTCATACCTTAGTCCGGAGTGTTTGACGCAACCACGCCCACCAGTCAACTTATACGTGCCGCACGTTAAATAACCATAATTAAGCTCTTCACCTTCTTTGTTTTTATATTTGTAAGTGTGTAGAACAAACGGTGAACCACAATGAATACAACGTGCTATTCCTCTTAATTCATTCGTTACTGCTACACGCCGCTTTATTTTTTTATTTATTTTGGGGTTATTTATTTTATCCCATAACGGACGTTCAATTATAGCCGGATGATGATTTTCAAATACTGCCCACTTTTCTCTAGGCTCTTGAATCCGCTTTTTTCTTCCGTCTACTTTTACCTCTGTAGACCTCCCCATTACATAATCACCTTTATACATAGGATTCGTAATTATTAGCTTCACAGCCGAATAAGTCCACAATTTCCCAGATCTCTTATACTTACCAACATCATTTAGTGCATTAGAAATTCTCAAATAGCCTAATCCATTGTCATATAATTCATACATTTCCCGAACAATTTCAGCTTCTTCCTGATTAATCACATATTTCTTATCTACAATTTTATAACCATACGGAACTGTCCCACCAGTGTACTCTCCCCTTCTTACCTTAGCCGCTAGCGCTGCTGATATAGAAACGGATAATGTCTTAGGTAATTGGGATGCAAACATTGCATACATCTCAAACTTCAAATCATTTTTCCCTTCATAATAACTGTCATAACCTTCTTCAATCGTCACCAATCGGACACCATGCCCTAACAGTATCTCCTTGATTTCTAATGCGTCCCTCAAATCTCTTCCCAGTCGATGAATAGATTTAAAAACAACAGTATCTAATTCTTTTTTACGAGCTTTCCCCAAGATCAACTGCATCGCACGTCTTTCTAGCCATGCTGTTCCAGAAACAGCTTCATCTTTATAAATTGAATTTTCATCCCACTCGAATCCGTTTTTTTCAATCCAGTATCTACAGATTTCAATCTGATTTTGAATCGATGAAACTTGCTCATCTTTATCAGTGGATACACGTACATATACAGCATATTTCAACTAATATCACCCTCCCACATCCATCATGATTATGACACCATTATATAACTCCTGGAGTCATATGGCAATCTATTACCAAAACAAAAAGACGACTTTCTACAGTCGTCAAAATAAAAATATATAAATCTCAAAAATTTAGGAGGGGGTAAACAATACACAACAACATCTAATAAAAACAAAAAAGAAAAAGAACCCCCTCTATAAAAAATATACCTTATATATATAATATAAATATA
>NZ_BPLI01000005.1:0-31069 GCF_019656175.1 Bacillus sp. BML-BC051 | reverse complement strand
AGAATTATCTCTTTGTTGAACCACAGGTGCCCTCCTAGGAATTCATTGATCCCTAGGAGTTTTTTTATTTCCTACACGTAGCCTAAAAGAAGAAACCATCTCGTCTAAAATTAACTTTGCATAAGCTTAGCTTTATCGCGATGAAGTCGCGTAACATAGCCGCTACCTCTCCAAATAAGAATTCTGTACATTTTGCTCTATTAATTGTTTTTGGTTGACTCATCCTATTACCTTAATAAACTTAGAGCGCGGATCCTACTATCACTTTATTAACTTGTAAATATATGTTCCATACTATAAAATCTAATATAATTTTTATTTTTCAGAAAAATAAAACAATATTTTAGACTTTATTGTATAATGTTGTAAAAAGATGTCGGAGGGATTTAATGTTACATAAAATATCTCAATTCACAATTAAGCTTTCATCCATTCTTTTATCACTGTTACTATTATTAAATTTACCTTATTTATTTATCACTCAACAAGGATTTACCTTTCAACCAATTTATTTTTTTGACCAGATCGTTACTATGTTAAAACAGGTTTTCTCCCCTGAATCATTGTTGGTTATAGGTTCAGACCCAAAGTATGGTCATTTGAAAACAACACCATTATTTCCAACTGTTTTAGAACCTTATCTATATTCATTTACTATATTATTTTTAGCCTTTTTGCTTGCGCTCTTTATCTCATCTATCATGGCATTTTTTTATTTTTTAGCAAAAGATTATATAAAAAAATGGATAAACCGAATTGTGTTCATATTAGAAGCTGTCCCTGATATGATGATGATGATTTGTTTGCAAATATTTTTCATATGGGTACTTCAGAAATTCGGAGAAGCTCCTTTCACCATTATTTCCTATAATGAAAATCGAGCTTATTTACTCCCTATTTTATCTTTATCTGTTTTACCTACATTACAAATGTTTCGAATGATGGTGTTATACATAAAAGAAGAACATGGAAAACATTACGTAGAGGTTGCATATGGCAAAGGCCTTTCATCAAGTTATATACTTTGTATTCATTTATTCAAAAATATATCTATCCACTTCTTCCACCATTTAAAAACGATTTTTGTTTTCTTACTGTCTAACTTATTCATTTTAGAATTCGTTTTTAATATGCAAGGCATTATTCAATTTTTATTTAAAAAGGCGTTTATTTCACCTCCAGCTGCATTTATCATACTTATCATGATTATTTTACCGTTTTACGCCATTTTTCAAATCATCTCTTTCATGATGAATAGGTGGCAAAAGCAATTGAAAGGAGCAGCTTTATGAAATCTATTTGGAAATCAAAACGCTTTTTAATCGGCTTTACTTATTTATTCATACTTGTTTCAGCTAGTTTTATTTATAGTTGGTTCTTTAAAGATACCATCCCAAAAGCTCCCCAGTTACTTTACAATGACAATAACGAATTGCTTGGAAAGGCTCCCTTTCCACCATCATTAATACCACCTTTTGGATCGGATCGTTTTGGTGAGTCTGTTTTCTTACAAATTATAGAAGGAGCAAAGTTCACCATTTTATTAGCCGTGGTAATTAGCTTCTTTCGAATTTTATTCGGAACATGTATAGGAATACTCTTAAGTTTATACGCTTCAAAATTCAAGAGATTTTTCCAGGCATGCTCAGAAGTTTTTTACTATATCCCTACTTTATTTATCGCATTTATACTCATCACACCCGTTAATATTGTAATCGTATCAAATGCTGATAGATTAGATCCAAATATTTCATTTGCGTTTTATCAAGTACTCGTACTTATATTCGTCGCTCTGCCTACACTTTCTTTATATATATCCTCAGAGGTTGATGAATTTATGAAACAAGATTACATTTTAAGTTCCCAATTGCTAGGGGCTAGCCGTTTTCATATTATCAAAAAACACTTACGAGTCTTGTTACTTGATCGCTTATTTGTGTTATTCATGGAACATATTGTCCAAGCGCTCATACTCGTTATCCATTTAGCGTTGCTTGATATTATAATTGGCGGGATCCAAATGCGGGAACTCTATGATGGAGCGCTCAAACCTGTTTCTCTATCTAATGATTGGGCTGGCCTTATTGGATTAAATCGTTATGAAATGAATCTTTCGTGGTGGATTATTTTTTACTCTCTCGCTTCATTCTTTATTACGATTCTATTTATTAAGCTTATGACAATCGGGATTCAAGATGCACTGAAAGCAAGAGATTCGCAAGTTGTAGCAATTCAAACCGTTCCCGATCATAAGAAATTTGTTAAAAGTAAAGATTCTTTTTCGTTTGCAGATAAAGTGAACTTTTAATCATCTCTCATGAATCGGTATTGATATAAAAAGAGCTGGTCCCTGTTGGATGCAGGGACCAGCTCTTTTCTGGCGTCTAACTTTTTTACATGTCTTTAGCTAGACTCATACTTTTTATATTTAACGTGAATTATTCACAATCACAATTATGCTGTTTAAAATCGATTACCATACGTCCTTGAATTCTACCTTGTTCCATTTCTTCGAATACATTTTGTACTTTATCTAGAGAACAAGTTTGAACAACCGGCACTACTTTTCCTTCTGCACCGAACATGAACGCCTCCTCTAAGTCCTTACGAGTACCAACTAGAGAACCAACTACTTCAATTCCATCTAGTACAAGTCGCGGAATGTTTAAATCCATAGTTTCTACTGGTAAACCTACTGCAACGACTTTACCACAAGCACGTACTGCATCAACTGCTGAATTAAATGCTACTTTAGAAACGGCTGTTACTACAGCAGCATAAGCACCACCAAACTCATCTTGAACAATTTTATCAGCAGGACCTTGAGAAATTGGATTGATAGTCATATCAGCGCCAACCTCTTTTGCTAAGGCTAATTTATCGTCATTAATATCTACTGCAATTACCTTTGCACCAAATACGTTTTTAGCATATTGGATAGCTAGGTTACCTAATCCGCCACAACCATAGATGACGATAGGTTGACCAGGTTTAATGTCTGATACTTTTATCGCCTTATATGTAGTTACGCCCGCACATGTGATTGATGATGCTTGAGCAGGATCTAATCCTTCTGGTACTTTCACCGCATAATCTGCTGTAACAATACATTGTTCTGCCATACCACCATCTACTGAATAACCAGCATTTTTAACTTCACGGCAAAATGTTTCTCTACCAGTTACGCAATATTCACAACGCCCACAAGATTGGAACATCCATGCTATACTTACACGGTCACCTATCTTTAGTGAAGTAACATCATCAGCAAGTTTCGTAACAATACCTACACCCTCATGACCAAGAATACGACCATCTGTGTTTCCGAAATCATGATTTGCAACGTGTAAATCAGTATGACAAACTCCACAATACTCTACATCTACTAGCGCTTCACCTGAGTGTAACGGACGTAATTCTTTTTCAATAACTTCAATGTTTGCTTTACTATTTTTATTTACTACTACTGCTTTCATATGTGATCTCCCCTTTAGTGTCTTAGAGTTTTAATGAGTTCATCTCACAACTTCTACCTGCACTGTTTTGGCCAATTATTACACCAAATTTAAATGTTCAATCATCATTACACGTTCATCATAACATGTAATTTTAAAAGCTTATTGTTAAATATTGAACAATATTTGAATTATTAACCAAATATTTATTTGAAAGAAAAACTGAAATTACATCTATGTATATATTTTATTAGAGCTCTACGCGGGAATATAAAACTCCATTAATACAGATTTTTTAAAACAGGAAACTATAATCATCAAATTTCAATAAAAGACTACTGACCAATATAAAAAGCCCTTCATCTGAAGGACTTTTTATATTCGTTTCATCGAAATTGTTTCACGTATACTTTGTAAATTTTGCAACGTTTCTTCTTGGCGTTGTAATGATAATCCAACGTATAAAGTATCTAACAAACTTAACTGTGCTAATCTTGATGAACTGGCTTCTGTGCGGAATTCCGTCTCACGTGTTGAAGTATATAACGTAATATCAGCAAGTTGACTTAATGCTGATTTCTGATAGCTCGTAATTGCAATAATGTGAGCTCCCCTTGCTTTTGCTACTTCTAACGCTTCCAGTAACCCTTTATTGCTACCAGAATGAGAAATTGCAATGACCACTGCTTCTTTAGTTAGTAAACCCGCACCCATAATTTGAAAATGTGAATCTGTATGAGCAATACAAGAAATACCTGTTCTCATAAATTTATGATATGCATCCATCGCAATAATACCGGAACCACCATTTCCATAAAACTCAATACGGCTTGTATCTTGCAATACTTTTACAGCTTGCTCTAGTGCTGTATCGTTTAGCAAATGTAATGTATCTTGCAGTCCTGTAATATGCGAATGAAAAACTTTTTTAGCAACAGTTACCATGCTATCTTCCGCCGATACTTCTTCATGAATATTTTGCATTGGAGTATGTACAATTTCACGAGCTAATGTAATCTTTAAATCTTGAAACCCTTGAAAACCAAGATGCTTACATAAGCGGAATATCGTAGCTTCGGAGCTATTCGTAACTTCAGCTAATTCTGTAATAGATTTATGTACAACATCTTGTGGATGTTTCAATATATGTTCAGCAATACTTCGCAATTTCGGTGATAAACCGTTTAACGAAGCCTGAATCTTTCCAAGCCCACTTCTTGTACCTGGCATAGCATATCTTCCCCTTCCATCGTAGCTTTATTGTACCTAATTATCGAAAGAAGAAAAACCTTTATTTGGCACTATTATAAATTGAAGTTTTAATTAGCGAGCGCATTGTACATCTTCCAATGATTATTATCCCGAAAATAGCTGGATAAATTTTAAAGGCTCCTATGTATTCTGTCGCAACATAGTACATAATTATTCAAATTTATTATTCCCTCCATGCTTCACCGCATATAATGCAGCTTGCGTACGATCATCTACTTCCAGCTTAGCTAAAACATTTGAAACATGTGTTTTTACAGTTTGTTCTGTAATATGAAGTTCTGCTGCAATTTCCTTATTGCTTCTCCCTTTCGCAATTTCACGAAGTACTTCTTGCTCTCTTTTCGTTAACATGGAAAAAGGGTTTTCTTTTTCTTTCTTAATTGCTGACCGTCCTAATAGTGCCGGGGTTACTTTCGGATGAAAATTCGTATTTCCTTCATGTACTGCAATGATAGAAGCGACAAGTTGCTCAGGCTGTACTTCTTTTAATTGATAACCATCCGCTCCAGCTTCTAGTGCTGGTAAAACATAATCTTGCTCTGAAAAGCTACTTAATATAAGTATCTTTATTGTGTCATCATATTGTTTTATCCGTTTTGTTGCTTCAATACCATCCATCTTCGGCATTGATAGATCCATTAATACTACATCCGGCCTTTCCGTTCGGACGAATGTTAATGCCTCTTCACCATTTTCTGCTTCCCCAACAATTTCAAATTCTTCTCTCGTTTTCAAAAAGAATACAAGTCCTCTTCGAACAATATGATGATCCTCAACTAAAAGTAATTTAATCTTCAACCTTCTTCTCCCCTTCAAACTGGCAATTGAATTTCAATTTTCGTACCCTTTTTCAGTTCCGTTTTTATTTGAAACGATCCCCTCATTAACTGAATACGTTCCTTCATACTTTTTAAGCCGAGCGCTGTCTCTCTTACGTGATCTTGTATAAATCCTATTCCGTTATCCTCTATATAAAAATATAACTGGTTATTTTCTATTTTTAGAAGAACATTTACCTTTTCACATGAAGCATGTTTTTTACAATTATGTATTGCTTCTTGACTAATACGCCATAAAACTTCTTCTATTTCATCCCCAATTGAAACCATTCCATCAATTCGAACTTCCACATGAATCCCTAACAACTTTCCGTAATTTTTAATTGCTTCTGCTAAACCTTTCTCTAATCCTTCCGGTCTTAATTGCCAAATCAATAGTGTCATTTCTTGTAATGCTTCCTGTGATAATTCTCCAATATAACTTAAAATCTCTTGCAAATCTCTATCTTGCGTCATATTTAGAGTACCTTTTGCTGTTAGCATAATAGAAAATAACAATTGTTTTACTGAATCATGTAAATCACGAGCTAATCGATTTCTTTCAGCTACCACTACATATTTACGTTCTTTCTCCACTAACTGAATACGTTGTATTGTCGTTCCTATTTGAAATGCAATTGATTCTAATAATGCTAATTCTTCCTCTGAAAAATGTGTTTTTTGGGGCGAGGCCACATTTAATAAACCAAACTTCTCCGCCCCAGACCTAAGAGGAATTGTCGCATGATGCGTAACACCTTCTGTCTCTCCCCAATTACATTCAATCGCATCCTCTATCCGCTTACATTCAATAATATTTGTTGCTTTTTCTAATCTCCCATTCACAAAACGCTCTACACACCAGCAGTCTCCTTCACACATTGGCTTCTTTTCTTGCCACGTAAGAGCTGGCGGTAAGTTTTCATCTACAAGCATACGGTGCTTTCCACTTTCATCGATAAAGAATATCCACCCTGTTTGTAAATTCATAACTTGTAACAATGTATGTAACACTTTTTCTAACATGTCTTGTAAGTCTGTTGCTTCATTTAATAATTCTGCAATTGCTTTTAATGCTTCTAAACGATACATCTCTTTTTCTTCAAAGTTCATTTTCATCACCAACTACCATTATAACATTAAGAAATTTCTAAATTCTACAAATTAAAAAGAGCCAATTTCCTTTGGCTCTTTCTTTATCTCAATCATTTTATTATTATTTTTCTATCCAATGTTAGATGCAGAATTTTTGTTAACAAACTGTTCTACTTTAACTATCCGATAAAGATTGTCCAACACGGGCATGCTGTAAGCTTTCAGTAGTAACGACCATATTTGCTGCTGGCATCTGCACTTGATTCTTATGGAACATAGACATTAATTCAAATCTTACTTGTCTAGAAGTTTCAAAATAATCTTCTGGCTTTATTAAACCTGTAATACAAAATTCATATCCAACGTATTTAAGATTCGGGTTTAAATCTGTAACACCAACATATTTAAACGGCTCAACAGCTTCATCCTCTACTTTATAAAGACTTGGAGCCAATTTTTCATTACAATTCACACAAACTTCTTCCAACAATTCCTTAACTCTTGTAGGATCTTCCTGATAACTTACCGTAATCCGTTCAATTACGCGCATCCATCCTTTATTAAAATTTTGTATTGTCCTAATTTCTCCATGTGGTATAGTTAGGAGTTTTCCTGACCATTCACGAATTTGCATAAAACGAATACTAATTTCCTCAATTGTTCCTGAATTTGTTCCGTTAAAAGTAACAAAATCGCCAACACGAAACTCTTTGTCCGCTAATCGCGCAAAGCCTAATATAACATCTTTTAGCATCTGTTGTGCAGCAAAGCCGATAACAACCCCCGCTATCCCTGCACCTGCAATGATACTTTTTATATCTACAAATTGGCTAATTAAATAAATGATTAGACTGATGATAATGATATATCTAAAAATAGATCGAATCACACTTTGAATCGTTTGCTCTACCTCTTCATCAAAAAAGCTTGATTTCCTAAAAAACCAATCAATAATACGGTTGATTACAAATGAGATAATGATTAGAACTAAAGCAAATAGTAAAAATCTTAAAAGTAAAAACTCTCTTACATAATTAAAAAATTCTTCAGTATACGTTAATAAACTCATCCATCCACACCCTTAACTAATGAAAATTTCATGAAAAACTAATTTATTGTCATAACTTTTGATTTCTTTAAAACTTGTTACACTTTCTTCTATAAATATACCCTTTTTCATCACCTAAAGGGAGCTGACGATTGAAATTTTATTAAATGAATTTATTTTAAGACCTCAATACTTCCCTAAACAAAAAGGGGAATATTAACACAACGCCGAATTGTTCAGTTAAAAATATTTTGACTCGCGGAGGTTACTAACAATGGGCTATAACGTAAAAAGAGACCTTTTTAAAGGCCTCTTTTTCACTTTACTTCTGCATGTAAGCATGACTTGAAATGTCCAAGTGCAAATTCATGTCCTTGTGCATTAAAAGATGCAACCGCCTTTTCATAAACTACAATTTTGAATCCTTTATTATAAGCGTCTACTGCTGTGTGAAGAACGCAAATATCCGTACAAACACCAACAAGATGAACTTCTTCTATTCCTCTTTCTCTTAACTTCATCTCTAAGTCTGTTCCTGCAAATGCACTATATCGTGTTTTGTCCATGTAATATACATTCTCAGCACTTTTATATGTTTCGTATACATCTTGCAATTCACCAAACAAATCTCTTCCATTTGTACCAGCGATGTTGTGAGGCGGGAATAACTTTGATTCTGGATGATATATATCGTCTTCCTCATGTTTATCGATCGCAAAGACAACATAATCTCCATTTTCAATATATTGCTTCGTTATATGTACAATTTCCTTCTCAATTTCTTGCCCTGGTTTCCCGCATGTTAAAGCACCTTTTTCAGCTACAAAATCATATGTATAATCAATATTAATAAGCGCTCGTTTCATAACTACTATCTCCCCTTCTTCTGTTTCACAGTAAACAATAGAAAATTTGTTATTACGACATCGAATGTACTATTCGACATTTCAAATGAAATACCTACATTTTTCTTTTAAAACTTACCTTAATCCGAGTTTATCATATAATGGATAAACTATGCTAAAACAAATAGCTCCTATTAACAAGTCATGAATTTGATAATTAAACGTAATATGAATCACCTCTTGTATAGTAAACCAAATTACTGACAGTATTATACTAATCAAGACGATATGAATACATCGATTCACACCTTCAACCTCTTTCTCTGCAATAGTAATAACAAGTGAGTTCTTCCTATGTAATCGTATTAGAAAACGAAACAAGTGATTCACTATTTCATCCTCTGATTCAAACAAAAAAGTACATTACTTTTTGAGTAATGTACTTTTTATTCTTATTAAGATGCAGGTTTTGTTTCAAATGTTGCTTGATTAAAACTAATAACCTTTCCTTTCGGGTCATTGTTTTCATACTGAACTGCAGTAATCGTATGACTACCTGTCTCAAACATCTTTTCTTTTAATTGTACTGTTGTCTGTGTTGTACTAGTGACTTGATATTTATCTGCATATACTTGATCTACAAATACAAATGTTTCTTTATCGTTTTGAAAATTAGAAAGCTCTAATTCAACATGTTGAATTAAAGTATCCTTTTTGATGAATACAGCCGGTATATTACCATTCTCAGACGTGCCATTTGGTGTAATAACTTTTACTTTTCCTTCTCCAATTGGCACTGCTCCCTCAGGAAATAAAACTATATTCTCATTACTAGCGTTTACAACTTTTTCTTCCTGCTTTGATTGTGTACCCTCTTTTTCCTGTGGAGTACCGCAACCAACTAGTAACAATACAGACAATCCAGTGATTATGAATTTTTTCAAAATTCATCCCCCCTGTCATTTCATTATAATTTATTATACAAAAATAATTTTTAATTTTTAAAACTACTTTCAACACTTTCATGAACAAATAGAATATTGCTCACGATTAATGTATCATACTTTCCTTAATAGAACATTAATTTTTTTTATGAAATAAATAGTAATTCCCTCTTATCTATCATTTTAGCCCAACAGATTAATTACATACCCGTCCAAAATAAAAAGACATTGTTCATACAATGTCTTTTTATTTTGAGCTTTAAAAAACAAATGTTGTAATCTCATCTACTTCTTTTCTTGGAAGTTTCTTCGGCTTATCTTTCGGGAAACCGAGTGAAATAACCATATTTATTTGTTTTTCAGGCTCAATTTGTAAATATTGTCGTAGTTCATCTTGAGCTAACAATACCGGTCCTGTCATCGGACAAGTACCAAGCCCCTTCGCATGTGCAGCTAACATTAAATTTTGTGCTGCTAAACAGCTACTCTTAATCCCTTCTTCTTCCCAAACTGAATCTGGAACAAAAGCAATTGGATCAAATATCTTTTCACGAAATTTTGATTCATATGGTGTTGCCAAACACACGATTAATACTGGCGCCTCCGAAAAAGCTGTTGCATATGGTCCGAAAGAACGTGTAAGTAATTTCCCTGCTTTCTCTTCTCCGTTTTCTGCCGCTTTTGCCGCAAGTTTATGTAATGCATCCCATGTCATTTTTTCAATTTCTTTAATTTTCTCTCGGTTCATTATGACCAAAAACTCCCAAGTTTGTGAGTTCGTATCACTAGGTGCATAACGAGCACAATCAATAATTTCTTTTATATCACTAGTGGATACTTCTTGTTCTGTGAACTTCCTAACACTTCGTCTACCGTGAATTACTTCTTTAAAATCTTCATAATTCATACATTAAATCCCCTTTTTACAGCGTTTTCAAATCTTGTCCTATGCTTGAATTATATCATGAAAAAAAGCTGGAGGAATACCAGCTTTTTTCTTCAATATTAGTTCGTAACTTTAAACAAACGGATACTTTCTTCATATGCAACTTGGAGTTTCTTTGTAATTGGTCCTCTTCCGCCGGTTCCAAACTGTTCATCACCTATTTGAACGACTGGGAATATTTCAAGTGGTGTCGCTGTAAAGAAGCACTCATCAGCTTCAAATACTTCTTGTAGTGAAAATTCTCGTTCTTCTACTTCAATATGTAACTCTTTCGCTAATGTAATAACGAATTGACGTGTAATGCCGTGGAGAATGAAATTATCAGCCGGATGTGTAATCAATTTATTATTTTTCACCATAAAGAAATTTGAATGACACCCTTCCGTTACAATTCCATCTCGTACTAATATCGCTTCTTGATAGCCTTGTTCGTTTATTTTATTTTTAATCATAATATTAGGTAGCAGGTTTAAAGATTTTATATGACAGAACTTCCAGCGTATATCCTCTTCTACAGTAACTTTTATTCCTCGTTCCATTGCAGCAAGTGGCCTTGGAAACGAAACTATATTTGCAAAATATGTTGGTTCCATATTTGATTCATACACATGATTACGTGCTTGAGCACCTCTTGATATTTGCAAATATACATTCCCATCTTCTTGAAAGTGATTTTTTTCAATCATTTGATGTAACTCTTCCACCAACTCTTCCTTAGTAAACGGCGGAATTAGTTTTATTTCTTCCATAGAATTAAAGAATCGTTCTAAATGTAAATCTAATAAATGTGGCTTCCCATCATATAGTCTGAATACCTCATATATACCATCCCCAAATTGAAAGCCTCTCTCCTCTAATGGAATCATCGGCTGTTCTTCCTTCGTATTTACCATTCTTCCGTTAAACAAAATCCAATCTTTATGAGTAGCTTTCATTTATTCCCACTCCTTTATTCCATGATTGGTTTAATTGTACAACTTATCCGCAGTCAAAAGAAGGAATTTTCTGTATTTTATAAATAAAAAAGCACATCACCCATTTAAAGTGATGTACTCGACCGTTCATTTATTTTAGAAAATATTTTTCAATATCATCTAACATAAGATTGGCAGCTACAATACCACCTGCTGTATTCCAAATCACTTCATCTACTTGGAATACTTTATTATCTTTAGAAGCCTGTAACTGCTTAAAGAGTGGATCTTCTGTCCATTCTTTCGCTAACGTGTTTCCTTCATTATTCTTATCCGTATCTTTATCAGATGTGAAATAGAATATATAGTCCCCGTCCATATTTGGAATTTGCTCTTTTGTAATTCCTTTTATCGCAAATTCATCTTTATCTTGTAGTGGTGGTCGTTTAAATCCAATATCATTTAATACAACGCCTGAGAATGAATTTTTTTGATAAATACGAACATCACCTGGGACGAAGCGAATAATGGAAACTTTAGAATTAATTTTATCACCTAATTGTTCTTTTATTGCTGCAATACGCTTTTTATAATCATTAAGAGCATTTTGCCCTTCTTTTTCTTTATTTACAGCTTTTGTATATAGCGTAAAGTTTTCTTTCCAATCACCGCGCAATGTTTCAGCATATACTGTTGGCGCGATTTCTTTTAACTGCTCGTATATTTTTTCGTGACGCATTTTATTTCCGATAATTAGATCCGGCTGAAGCTTCATTACCGCCTCTAAATTAATGTCACGCTCAGTTCCTACTACTTTCGTATTTTTTAACTCTTTCGCTAAATGAGGATACCATTCATCACCAGCACGTGGTTTTGTCGTTCCAACTGGCGTTACCCCAACAGTTAATAGTGCCTCAGCACCCTCATTTGTTAAAACAACAACTCTTTTTGGCGTACCATTTACTGTCGTTTCACCCATTGCATGTTTTATTGTATATGAATCTTTTGCTTTAGCTAATGTATCATTTTCTTTCTTCTCTTCTTTACTACACCCTGCGATTATGATCGTTAATAACATAACGCAAAATATAAACAAGTTTTTAGTGCGTGTCATAAGTCCTCCTAGTTGAAATTGATTATCATTTACATTCTAAAGAGTAATGTATCTCTCATACATTGTCAATAGATATATCAGAAAACTTTTTCAATATATATAATTTTGACCTCATTTTTATTCAAAATATTTTTGTACTTATTTGCTACTCACATTTTTTAACCGTAACATGTGAAAAAGAAATGGGCATAAGAAAGTAATTGTAATTCCAGTCAATACATAACGTAAATAATACATATCAGGGATTACTTTTTTTAGTATGAACTGTATCATGAACATGAAACTAAGACCTAATACTGTTTTTACTACCTGTATTTTTAAATTATTATTTTCGTTCATTTTAATAAAATGATTTTCTAACATGATGCCAATCGTAGAACCTGTCAAAACTCCAAGCAATTTTAAATTATCTATTTGGTCTGTCGTAAAATACATAATGAGTGAAACAGCCAATATAATTCGTTGTAACAAAATAAATTTCCTATCACTTAATTCCACTATTACTTTCGTATATAAATAAACAACTGTGACACTAATTAAAACCGCACCTACTATATCACTGAGCCAATGTACACGTAAATAAAGACGAGAAATAGCAACCACTATTATAAAAATAATTCCAATGATCCAAATGATTCTCTTTTTACATAAACTCATGAATGAACTCCAAAATGTTGTCGCTAACTGGACGTGTGTACTTGGAAAAGAATAACCTGCGGCTGATTTTTCATATAAAACTTGAACTCCATCGTATGTATACGGTCGCGGGATTTTCATGAATTCTTTTACCACTATCCCTATATACCCAGAGAAACAAAGCATAACAATCATATGAAATGCTTTTCTTTTAGAAACGCACCAATATAAAATCGAAATTATAACTAAATACAGCGTTTCATTTGCAATACTGGATATAAATCTGAAAAGTATTGTAAGCACACTTCCCTCCAGACTGGTCATCCATTCAAGAAATAACATATCAATATTAAACATACAAAAAACGATACCTCCTAAAAAATTTGCTTCTTCAATTTGTCAGCACTTAAGATAAACTAGTTGATTAACATTTCAAATTTATACACCTACTTACGTTATAGATTAAGAACATATAGTACCACATACTAACAACAGATAATATGTATAATCATCTAATCATTTCAATAAATTCTAATGAATTTTTGAGCTTTATATACAAAAACATCTGTATCTCGTTATTTCATTTCTGATATTTCATCTCAGATTGCACCCATAGCAGTTCGTATTGTGTGTTATATGGAACTTCTATTAGATAAAGTTGTTTACTTACTATAAAGCTATTACAAATACAAAGAAACCGCCTTATGTAAGGCGGTTTCTTTCATTTTGCTTTAACCAATTTAAAATAAATATATACGATTGATAGTGAATATAACGTATGCAAAATAAAAAGAATAAAAGAGCTATTCCAGTGCTACTATACAGCAAACCGAACTTTAAAAAAATATTTAAAAGCGGCGGAAAGTTCGTTATGTTTTGTAATGTAATCAGCATACAAAATAAAAGGAAAAACACAGGTGCATATTGTAATTCATACGGCTTTTTCTTCTTATTCATTCTTTTTCGAATGAACATATGGATTAGCTCTGCTACTAGAAAACACCCTCCAATTAATACAAGACCAGAAGTCATCGTCATATATCCACCTGCCTTATATTTATCCCACATAACTACGCATCGTTATATTTTTTTCACATATATTCCATCTTCTTCATTAAAACCAAAGCTCTGTATGAAAGATTTAGCTTGTTCTGTTAATTCCGTTTGTAATACCTTTATCTCTTTCACATTTCTTTCTTTCATCATCGTTTCAAATGTAAAATATGTATTTGTTCCATAACCATAACTTTGATAATCAAAGTGAATAATTAACTGAGATAAAACCGCACTCTCCTCTTGAACACGATAATCTATTACACCAATATATGTATCATCAACTTTCACACAATACTGTACCTGATTCTCACTTAAACTATGTGAGCGAAACATTTCTTTAACAACGTTTTCATTTTCTACATTTACTTTTTCAAACGTAATCATATGTTGTCCATCCTTTTACTATTATTGTATCAATAATTCGTTCCATTTATGAAAAAAACCTTAAGATCATATGCGATCTTAAGGTTTTTCTAATTAAACTAAGCTATACGCACGTTTCGTTTCTTCGTGGAACTTATTCGTATCGTATTTATGCTCAACATAAATTTGATGCCATACCATAAACGCAAGTACAGTCCAAATTTTACGGCTATAATCGCCTTTATCCGCACAATGTGCTTCCAGTAAGTTTAATACATACTGTTTGTCGATTAAATGCTCTGTTTTACTCTCGTTTATAATATTGATAGCCCAATCATGCATTTCATCTTTTAACCAGTGACGAATTGGTACTGGGAATCCAAGTTTTTTACGATCTAATACGTGATCTGGAACGATTCCGCGTGCTGCTTCACGTAAAATAGCTTTCGTAGTTCCGTTAGCAATCTTAAATTCAGTTGGAATTTTAGATGCAACATCGAATACTTCTTTATCTAAGAACGGTACACGAAGTTCTAATGAGTTTGCCATTGTCATTTTATCAGCTTTTAATAAAATGTCACCGCGTAACCATGTGAACATGTCAATGTACTGCATTTTGCTTACATCATCATAATCTTTAATTTCGTTATACAATGGTTTCGTGATATCCATATAGTTAACACTTTCATTGTAATACTTCATTAATTCAACTTTCTCTTCTTCACGGAAGATTTTCGCGTTTCCATAGTAACGCTCTTCAATTGGCGTACATCCACGCTCTAAGAAGCTCTTTCCTTTAAAGCCTTCTTTAAGAGCACCACTTAATGCTTTTAGAACGCTCTTACCTGGGCTAGGAATGTAAGAGAACATTTTTAGTGAGTTTGGCTCACGATAAATGTTATAACCACCAAATAGCTCGTCTGCACCTTCACCTGAAAGAACAACTGTTACATGCTTACGTGCTTCTTTTGCAACGAAGTACAATGGTACAGCTGCTGGATCTGCTAAAGGATCATCCATATGCCAAATGATTTTTGGGAACTCATCCATAAACTCTTTCGCTGAAATGAATACATTATGGTTTTTAACGCCTAATTTCTCAGCAGTTTCCTTGGCAACATCAACTTCACTGAAGCCACGTTGTTCAAAACCAATAGAGAATGTTAAAAGATTTGGATTCATTTCTCTTGCGATAGAAGCGATAATAGATGAATCGATACCACCAGATAAGAATGAACCTACTGGTACATCACTGCGCATATGCACTTTTACTGAATCATATAACACATCACGAATTGCTTGGATATGCTCCTCTTTCGTTGCGCTTGAAGCATTGAAATAAGGTTTCCAGTAGCGATGGATTTCCATCTCTTTACCGACTTCTTTTACGAAATAATGACCAGGCTCGATTTTATTAACATCAATTGTTAATGTTTCTGGCTCTGGACCATATTGGTACGTAAAGTAATGTTGTAGTGACGTTGGATTAACGCCTTTATCTTCCATCACATGCATAATACTTTTCTTCTCAGATGCGAAGAATGTAGTATCACCTTGTTGTGCGATGTATAAAGGTTTAATACCGAAGTGGTCACGTGCACCGAAAAGTTTCTTCTCTTCACGATCCCAAATCATAAATGCAAACATACCACGAAGATAGTCTACACATTTTTCTTTCATATGTGCATACAATGCAATGATAACTTCTGTATCAGATTGCGTTGCAAACGTTGCACCTTTTTCAAGTAACATTTCACGTAATTCTACATAGTTGTAAATTTCACCATTAAAAATAATTACATATCGATCATTTTCATAAGTTAGCGGCTGATGTCCTGCCTCTAAGTCAATGATGCTTAAACGGCGGAAGCCAAATTGTACATGTTCATCACGAAAATATCCTTCGTCATCTGGACCGCGGTGGAAAATCATCGTGTTCATATTTTCAAATTGATGTTTTTCTGTTTCTGAAAACTCTCTAGGGTTTTCACATAAACATCCTACAAAACCACACATACTTCTTACCCTCTTTCAGTTTTCATTCTGTCTATATACTACTATATCAACCCTATTTATACTAGCATAATCAATTGAATATGGCGACCAAAAACTATAAAAAAATCACTCCATTTCACATTTTTAACAATTTTTTATGAAAACATGAAAACTAGGCAATCACCTTTCTCCGCTTTTGTCATATGATATTGCAAATTGATTTCTAGGAGGGAATACCATGAGTGAAGAAAAAAAAGACTCTTCTCGCCCACCGGTTCGCAATTATTTAAAGCAAATTGATGATTTCTTCGAGCAAACACCACTTCGCAGTGTAATCGCTGATTTAAATCATTTTTTCCAAAAAGGAAACCGTTTATTAACATTCCCTGTAGATTTATATGAAGTTGGTGAAGAACTCGTTGTTACAGCTGAACTACCAGGTATCCAAAAAGAACAAATTCAAATTGAAATACAAAGTGAATACTTAAAAGTCTCTGTAAAAGAAGAGATACTTGAAGAGGCCGAGGAAGAAACATCTCATAACTATTATCGCCGAGAACGTTCCATTTCAGAAGCATCAAGATTGATTAAATTACCGTACTCAATTAATAAAAAAGCAGCGAAAGCTTCGTATCAAAACGGCGTGTTAGAAATTCGAGCACCAAAGCTACCACAACAGCATGACATTTTATCCATAGACTAATGTAAAAAAAAGAAGGGTGCTGTGCACCCTTCTTTTTAATCCGCTAATCGCTTCATATCACGTATAATGTCTTCGTACGGCGTATTACTAATGCCACTATACTTTTTCATTACTTTTCCGTTTTGATCAATTAAATAAAATGATGTACCATGCATAACTTGACCATTCTCCGGTTTATCTACAAGTGATTGGAAATTATCTTTTGAAAACTTTGTAATATCTTCTAACGAATAACCCGTTAATAAATTCCAGTTACTAGTATCCTCTGTAAACTTTTGAATGAAAGCCTTCAGATTCTCCGGCTTATCAAGGTCTGGATCTACACTAAACGAAACAAACTGAACGTCTAATTTCTCTTCTTTTGCCATCTTTTGCAGTTTTGCCATATTAGCAGTCATTGGCGGACAAACTGTTTGGCAATTTGTAAACATAAAGTCAGCAACCCAAACTTTCCCTTTTAAATCTTTTGTACCAAATGACTTTCCATCTTGATTTGTAAATTGGAAAGTTTCTAAATCCCAATTCAATGGTTTACGAAGCTTTGAACCCGATTCACTACATCCAGCAAGTACAAAGAGACAAAATACAACCATAAGACCAATTATTTTTTGATAACGCTTCATATATAAACCTCTTTTCTCTATCCTAAATTTAAATAGGTTATGTTTATCATAACAAAAGTTAACACTACGAGAAAATTGTTTACTACATTTGTTCACGAAATCGTACGAATTTACGTATGTTACTTCTTTATTTCAAGCGAATTACTAGACAAAATATATTTTTTTACTATTATTTCTCTAAATAGAATTTGCAAAACTAACTTTATTGTTACTTTTGTAAACATATCCCCCTATTTTTTTACAATTCCTTAAACATTCATCCATGTTATACACTGTATTCCTTAACAACATTTCGGTACAATACAATTACAACGATTTTAAATGAGGTGATGTTCATGACAAAACGTTATGAAAATATGGATAATGTAAGCACAAAAAAATCAATTCGTTCCTTCATACGTTGGCGAAAAGAGCGAAAACAAAATAAAAAGGATTTTTCTTTTTTAGTAGAACAATCACCTGTTAAACAAAGTAAATTCCTACAAAACAACTTTGAAAAGACGACTGTAACTTGGATTGGTCATTCCACATTCCTTATCCAAACGAATGGGCTGAATATATTAACAGATCCAGTATGGGCTACTAAATTAAAATTAGTTCCAAGACTTACTGAACCCGGTCTTTCTATACAAGAACTACCTAAAATTGATATTGTCCTCATTTCGCACGGTCATTATGATCATTTAGATTTTTCAACGCTTCGCCAGCTAAATGATGATGTTTTATACCTCGTACCTATTGGACTGAAAAAATTATTTACTCGCAAAAAATTCACTCACGTAGAAGAGTATAATTGGTGGGAAAATACAACAGTTAGTGATGTTTCCATTCACTTCGTACCTGCCCAGCACTGGACGAGAAGATCCTTATTTGATATGAATACCTCTCACTGGGGGGGATGGATTATTAATAATGAAACAACGAAAGAAACCATTTACTTTTGTGGTGACAGTGGTTATTTCCAAGGTTTCAAAGAAATCGGCAAACGCTTTTCAATTGATATTGCCCTTATGCCAATTGGCGCTTATGAACCAGAATGGTTTATGAAAATATCCCACGTTTCACCCGAGGAGGCTGTGCAAGCTTATTTAGACTTAAACGCTACACACTTTATACCAATGCATTACGGAGCTTTTGCACTCGCCGATGAAACACCTCGTGAGGCAGTAACAAGGCTTCGAAATAATTGGAATTTACGTATGTTACCATGGGAACAACTGCATGTACTCTTTTTAGGCCAAACTTTTCCTTATAATAGCGTAACAAATGATAAGCAAACAAATGAAAAAAGTGAAACGTTACACGTATAACGTAACTACTGATTTTCTATATCCAACATATACTATAGAAAATCATAAAGTGAAACTGTAATCAGTGGGTGTTTTCTATGAATGAATATTTACAGACTCGCTATATCATTAGCGGTAGTGCCTGTATAGCCCTTCTTATATCTTACTTTCTATTCACATAAAGTGAAACTTTAATCAATAGGGGCTTCATCCCCCATTGATTATTAGCCCACACCAATCGGGCGTTTACGGGCATCCTGACTCCAACCTAACTTCTTTATTTCCGCTAATTTTTGAGGTAGAGGGTTTTATCGCCCTCAAAAATCGGCATAAAAAAGCTACTTGAAAATATATTTCAAGTAGCTTTTTTTATTACTCTGCTAAATACATAAATCCGATTGCTCCCGGACCTGTATGAGTACTAATAATAGGCGTTGTAAAGAAAATTTCTGATTTAGCAAATCCACTTACTTTTTCAACAGCCGCTTTTACATTTTCAGCTAAAGGAATTGCTTTCGCATGTGGAATTGCCACAGCTTTTACAACTTTTCCAGCTGTATCTTCCTCAAATAACTTAGCTAACGTTTTTACAATTTGCCCTTGGCTACGCACTTTCGTTACAGGGTTATAAACACCATCTTCAAGGCTAGCAATTGGTTTTATATTAAGTAGCGAACCGATAAACGCTTTTCCTTTACCGATACGCCCACCCTTCACTAAGTTTTCTAATGTATCTACTACTACATATAAACGAGTATTCTTTCTCACTTCATCTACACGTTTTAAAATTTCTTCTAGTGAGCGTCCTTCACTTGCCATTTTCGCAGCTTCTATTACTTGATATGCTAAAGCATGTGTAATAAATTGAGAATCAACAACTGTTACTTTTGTATCGGTCATTGATGCAGCACTATTGGCAGTTGCCACAGTACCACTCATTCCACTTGTCATATGAATGGAAAGCACTTCACTTCCATCTTCACCTAACTTGTCATACATTTCTACAAATGTACCCATTGCCGGTTGTGATGTTTTTGGTAATTCCTCTGATTTGATCATTTCTTCAATAAATTCATCAGGTTGTAAATCAACACGATCTAAATATGTTTGTCCATTTACAGAGATTGATAATGGTAGCACATGAATGCCATACTTTTCGATTACATCCTGCGCTAAATCTGCAGTTGAATCTGTTACAATTTTAATTTTTTGCATATTATATTCTTCCCTTTCCAATACGCTCTCCTTGTTATTATACTAGCATTCCCTGTGCTTTCAACAATTTCGAACAAATTTCACCAAATTAATTATATTTTTATACCTAAAATGAAAAAGACAGAGTTTATTAACCCTGTCCAAACTCCGTATCATGCATTTTTTTCAAGGGTATTCGTATTATATACATTTAAATAATCATTCCACTTCAAACAATTTTGTAAATATTCACGGAAAGAATACGAAAATCTTGGGTGCTTTTGTTTTTGAATTTTTGCAATAAATAATTGAAGACGAGACTGAATTAGAAACGATAATGGATGCTGCGCCTGTAGGACAGGGATTTCGAATATTTTAATACAATCCCCTGTTGAATGAGTGAAATAAAAACTTTTCGTAATCACAATATCAATCCTCTTTTTCATTGGATTTTTGAACTTCCTCTACTTTACGCTGTAACACGTTGTTTATAGTGGAGACTTCTATGAATACAAAAGTATACTTAGTCAATCCCTGTAGTCCTTTTGGTTAGAAGATTTATACTCTATTCATCTCCACCTAATCCATCCTCCGTCCTAAATATCCGATAAGACAGGAATCTCGTTATCCGTATATTGCTTAATGATTTTAGTATAAACTTAGTAAAGCGCAAAGTTTGTCTAAATTTTGGAGATTCTATAATTTTTTTCTTCTTTATATTGTATACGTTTATAGCTATAGTATAACAACTAAATAAAAAAAGTGCCTTTATAACGAGGCACTTTTCGACTGTATTTCTTCTTCTCTTTTCTTTTTTCGCTTACTAACAATCTTTGATAAAGCGATACTAATTTCATAAATACAAATAAGCGGTACCGCTACTAAACTATGCGATAAAAAATCAGGCGGTGATATACACGATGCAATGATAATCAATGCTACGTATGCATACCTTCTTATTTTTATTAGAAATTCCGCCGTCAACAATCCTATACTCGTTAAAAACATGACTACTACAGGTAATTCAAAAATTACAGCAAATGGAACTGTTAAATTTAGAACAAAATGAAAATACTTTTCTGTCGTAAACATCGTATTAAACATTTCATTACCTATCGTAGTTAAAAAATGAAATAAAAACGGCATTACAACGAAATATCCAAAGCATAAACCTGCAATAAATAATATAGACAATACCGGTATATACATTACTGTCATCTTTTGTTCATTTGGATGTAAACCCGGTTTTACAAATAACCAAATTTGTATAGCAGCAAAAGGAATTGTACAAACGATAGCAAATACTGTAGCAATCGAGAAAAAAATCCATAATACATCACTTGGACCGAGAACAGTTAATTTCATTGGTAAATCTTTTACAAGCCAAAAATAAATATCCTTCGTAAAAGTAAATCCAACAATTAAAAATAGCACAAAGGATAGCACTGTATATATTACTCGTTTGCGAAGCTCAACTATATGTTCTACTACACTCATTTCCCGATCTTCCATCTCGTTCACCACACTTTATTTATCCATTACAAGGAAAATTCATTACATTTTTTCTTTCTTTTCTTTCTCTTGAAATGCATCATCAGTCAATTCTTTCGTTGATTTTTTAAATTCTTTTAACGTTTCCCCTAAAGCCTTTCCGATTTCCGGCAATTTTTTCGGCCCAAATAAAATGAGTACAGCTACTAAAATTAAAATTAATCCTGGAAAGCCAATATTTGAAAACATTTCTCCATCCCCTTTATTAGTAGATTCCTTGTCCTACTATTGCATAATTTTATTTTGTCAAAAAAGTTTGAAAACGTCAACAAAACCATTGCCTTTTGTCAAAAAAATTCAAAAATATAATCAATTATACAAATTTCATTTTCTATTGCTCTTGTGTATGATATGGTAAGGGAAATGACATATTATTTTATGATAGTAGAAAGGATTTGCATTATGACTGAAAAAATGACACGAATGACACAATTTGTGAAAGAAGAAATTGCAAATGCAATTACACATGGTATCGGTGCCATTTTAAGCATCCCTGCCTTAATCATATTGATTATACATGCCTCTAAGCATGGTACCGCATCTGCTGTAGTTGCATTTACGGTTTATGGTGTAAGTATGTTCTTACTGTATTTGTTTTCGACATTGTTACATAGCATCCACCATCCAAAAGTAGAAAAATTATTTACTATACTAGATCACTCAGCCATTTATTTATTAATCGCTGGCACATATACTCCTTTTTTACTTATTACGCTTCGTGGACCATTAGGCTGGACGTTACTCGCTATAATATGGACACTAGCAATCGGAGGTATCGTCTTTAAAATTTTCTTTGTACGCCGCTTTATTAAAGCATCAACATTATGTTATATCATTATGGGATGGCTCATAATCGTTGCTATTAAACCACTTTATGAAAATCTAACTGGGCACGGTTTTTCACTACTGTTAGCGGGCGGAATTTTATATTCTGTAGGGGCTATATTCTTCCTTTGGGAAAAGTTACCTTTCAACCATGCCATTTGGCATCTTTTCGTTTTAGGTGGTAGTGCGATGATGTTTTTCTGCGTACTCTTTTATGTCTTACCAACAGCATAATAAAAAAGGTTTCAGCTTATATAAGCTGAAACCTTTTTTATTATTTATGTAATTGTGATGCGATAACATCTTGTGTATGCTTCGTTAACTCTTTAATATCCATATTCGCATACTCTTCAGGTGTAATTGGCTTAGAAATTGTTACTGTTGCATGAGCTCGTTTCATACGGTTTCCATTCGCTTCAAACATCTTATATGTCCCATCTAATGTTACAGGTAAAATTGCTACACCAGATTTTACTGCAAGGTGAAAACTCCCAGCCTTAAACTCTCCAATTTCGCCACCTTTACTTCTCGTCCCTTCTGGGAAGATCACGATAGAATGTCCATTCTTTAACAGCTCAATTCCATCTTTAATCGCTTGAAGAGATTGACGGCGATCATTACGATTCATAAATACACAATTCATAAGTTCCATCCATGTTGGTACAACTGGGAACTTTTTAATCTCTGCTTTTGAAACGAATCCAATTGGTTTATTTAAGTAACCTAGTAAAACAGGGATATCCATATTACTCTGGTGATTACTTACAACTAGTACCGGCTTGTCTTTCGGAACATTTTCAAGTCCCTTTACTTCTACCGTTCCTCCAGCTACACGTACCATTTTCTTACCGAACCAATTTGTCGTTTTATACACAACATTATCTTTTTCTTGTGGTGACATCGTATTTACTTGTCTTTTCAGACGCCACATTCTCGGTGTAATCGCAATTACAATTAAAATTAAATAAAAGATTTTAAAAAACGTTTGAATCATACAGAACCCCCACCTATTATCATTCCGACCTTCATTATACTAGACAAACGAAGGAAAAAGAAGAAAAAATGTCCAAACAACAAGTGTTTGGACATTTTTAAGTATTCTATATTAGAAACGTTTTGCTAATTCACGAGCATTAGCAATTGCTGCTTCTTTAATTTCTTGTGCTTTTTCAGGGTTTGCATTCATACCTTCAACTGCAATATATTCAGTATCATTTACACCAACGAATCCTAATACTGTTTTTAAGTGATTGCGACCGAAGTCTACAGCTGCGTATGCTCCTTCAGAATAAACGCCACCTGTTGCTTGAATGTGAAGTGCTTTTTTGCCTTCTAATAAGCCAACTGGTCCATTTTCAGTATATTTGAATGTTTTACCTGCGATTGCTACGTTATCTAAGTATGCTTTTACTACTGGTGGATAGCTAAAGTTCCACATTGGAGTTACGAATACATAACGATCCGCATGCATGAATGTTTCTAAGTTTGTGTTCATTGCTGCAACTTTTTGTTGTTGAACTTCAGTTAAAGTTTCAAAGCCTTCACCTGCTGCAAATTTACCCCAAGCAGCAAATACGTCTGCATCGATTGCTGGTACTGTAGTGTTGAATAAATCAATTGTTACCACTTCATCTTGTGGATGTTCATTTTTGTAAGTTTCGATGAAAGCTTCCCCTACTGCCATTCCGAAAGAACCTTCTGCTGAATTTGGATTTGCTGTAATAAATAGTACTTTTGTCATTGTATTCTCTCCCTTTTACACATTTTATCTTTAATTTGAGAATTATAATTTGAAAGTAAATAACTTACCTTATGTAAGTATAATACAAAAAGTTTTGTGTGATGTCAATAAAAAATAGCTACTTTTTTTTCGTAAGTTAATGATTTATTTTATTTCTTTAAAATTAGATATAAAGATATTAAGAATTGTTTCATTCAAAAAGGCTATCTCTATAAATTATAGAGATAGCCTTTTATTACATATTATTTTTGAAAAACATGTTTCACTTTTTCAGCAGGAATGTTACTACCGCCTCTACCTTTTACATCTTCAATCATCATCGTAATGACCATATCTGGTGAATTTAAATCAAATGCAGCGAACCAGCCTAGTTCTTTTCCTTCGGCCTCTTTTGATACTTTTAATTCCGCTGTACCTGTTTTTCCAGCAAGAGTCATTCCATCAATTTTAGCAATTTTCCCAGTACCATCTGGATCATTAATTACTTTCGTCATAGCAGTTTTTAATATATCCTGATTGCCTTTTGAAATGACATTCTCTTTCCAAACTTTTGGTTGCTTATCTGTTTTAATAATATATGGAGAAGGTATATTTCCATCATTAACAATTGGTGCGTACGTTAATGCTAGATGGAGTGGCGTCATTAATACTTGTCCTTGTCCATAACCTGTGTCTGCCATTTGAATATCATTTTTAATACCATCATTTGCGATTTTAGAAGCAGGGAATCCATATTCAATTGGTAGTTTCTCATCGAATCCGAATTTTTTCGCTTCACTCATAAATTTATCTTTTCCGATTTTCAAAGCTTCTTGTGCAAAATAAATATTATCCGAGTATTTCATTGCTTTATCAAAATCAATCGGATTTGCATCTTTCACACGTGTTACATAATAGTTACCCCAAGAAGAATCTTTTGTCCATTTCAATCCTTCAATTTTCAACTCTTCTTTTGGATCAATTGTTTTCGTTTCAAGACCGATTGCAGCTGTAATCGGTTTAAATACGGAACCTGGAACTGATAATTGTGTAAATCGATTCGTCATCGGTTTCTTTGGATCATTATTTACTGCATCACGTTGCGCTTTTGACGGCCCTCTTGTAAGGGTGTTTGGATTATAAGCTGGTGTACTCACAAGTGCAAGTGTTTCTCCAGTCTTTGGATTAATTGCTGCACTTGACCCTACCTCATTTTTCATTTCATTATAAATTTCGCTTTGAACTGCACTGTCAATCGTTAAAGTTACATTTTCTCCATCAACAGCTTCTGTTTTTGCTAAATTTTTAATTTCTTTTCCTTGCGCATCTTCTACGAAGACACGACCACCTTTTTTACCGCGTAGCTTTTCTTCCAGTACTTGCTCTAAACCAGCTTTACCTACTGAATCATCAGCTTGATAACCTTTCTTTTGTAGCGTTTTTAAATCTTCAGCATTCACTTTTCCAATATAGCCAGTAAGATGTGCTGCTTCTTCTCCTAATGGATATGAGCGAACATTTACTGGCTTTGTTGCAACACCAGGTAAATCTATGTACGTATTTTGTGTTGCTCCTTCAGGCAATATTCCCATTGGTACAAGGTAATTTGGCTTTACCCATTTAGCTGCTAGTTTTTGATCAATTTCTTCTACAGACATATTTAGCAACTTCGCTACCGTTTCTTTCGTTTGCGGAGCTGCATCCCCTAACTGTTCAGGAATCATTCCGATTTCAGAGGCTTTACCATTTACCGCAAGATATTTACCGTTACGGTCATATATTTCTCCACGTTTTGGCTCTGTCGTTTGCATACGTACTTTACTATCTTTTGTCATCCCTGGGAATATAAAATCAGGAGTCCAATCTATTTTCCAAGATTCTTTATCTCCATCTTTTTCTTTCACCATTTTTGCTTCATGGCCAAAAGTGATCTTACCACCAACTGTATCCATGCTTACTTTAAAAGGAACAGGGCCTTCATCTTTTTTATCTTCTTTTACTTCCCCTGTTTCTACTTTTAAATCTTTCACTTCAATGCCAGAATAAATTTTTTCATATTTCTCAGTGAAATCTTTCTTTGAAATATCTTTTTTTGCCTTTTCTGATAATTGATCATACATTTCTGCAAACTTTTGTTTATTCCATGCTTTTGCATATGTATCAAACGCTTCTTGTGGTTTTTCTTCTTTACCGCATCCCACTAACATGAATGTTAAGCAAAGAAAAAGAATCCCCCATATCTTTCTCAATCGATTCTCCTCCTCTTTCTATATGAATACTCTTGAAAAATTTAGCATTTTTTCATGCTACCTTTTATTATAGCACTATCGAATACCATCTATAAACTTATATTGATGAATACAAATAAAAAGATTGATGCGAATTTTCACATCAACCTTTATTATTATTGCTTCTCATATACATGGTAATAGTACGTATACGGATTTTTTTCATCTGTTAAACCTTTTTCTACAAAAACTTCTTTCCAATTTGTCATATCGATTTCTGGGAAGAATGTATCTCCTTCAAATGCATGATGAATTTTTGTTATATATAACTTGTCTACGTAAGGTAAAAAGAGATCATAAATTTGCGCTCCGCCAAAAACAAAAATCTCCTCTTCATTTTTACATAGTTCAAACACTTCTTCTACAGAATGTGCTACTTCACAACCTTCAACATGATACCCTTCATTACGAGTTACAATAATATTACGTCTTCCAGGCAGTGGTCTACCAATCGCTTCGTAGTTCTTTCGGCCCATAATAAGTGAATGACCCATCGTTGTTTTCTTTACATACTGTAATTCACTTGGTAATCGCCAAGGCAAATTATTATCTTTACCAATTACTCTATTCTCGTCCATTGCAACCATAAATGAAACAATCATCTTTTCATCTCCTCTACAATTATACTGCAACCGGTGCTTTAATTGCTGGGTGTGGATCATATCCTTCAATCGTTAAATCTTCCATTTCAAAATCAAATACAGATTTCACATCTGGATTTAATGTAAGTTTCGGGAATGGACGTGGTTCACGTGCCAATTGCTTTTCTACTTGCTCAAAATGATTCGTATAAATGTGAGCATCTCCAATTGTATGAACAAATTCTCCTACTTCAAGTCCGCATTCATTTGCAATTAAATGTGTTAGTAGCGAGTAGCTTGCAATGTTAAATGGAATTCCAAGGAATATGTCACCACTTCTTTGATATAGCTGACAAGAAAGTTTACCGTCTGCTACATAAAATTGGAATAACGTATGACATGGTGGTAATGCCATACTTGGTACATCTTCAGGGTTCCAAGCAGAAACAATTAGGCGACGTGAGTCTGGTGTTTTTTTAATCATTTCAATTACATCTTTTAATTGATCAAGCGTCTCACCAGCTGTCGTTTTCCAAGCACGCCACTGTTTACCGTATACGTCTCCTAAATAACCATATTTATTCGAGAAATCATCATCTTCTAAAACGTTCTTTTTAAACAATTCCATTTGCTCATCGTACTGTACTTTAAATTCCTCATCTTGTTGTGAGCGAAGACCGAAATCAGTCATATCAGGACCAGTATACTCATCGCTTTCTACCCAGCTCTTAAATGCCCATTCATTCCAAATATTATTATTATGCTGCAATAAATAACGAATATTTGTATCACCTTTCATAAACCAAAGCAGTTCACTTGCTACAAGGCGAAATGGCACTCTCTTTGTCGTTAATAAAGGAAAACCTTTACTTAGATCAAAACGCATTTGATATCCAAATACAGATACAGTGCCTGTCCCTGTACGATCTTCTTTCTTCGTACCATGCTCCATTACATGGCGGCATAAATTTAAGTATTCATTTTCAGCATGTTTCATATGTAGAAAAACCTTCTTTCAAATCTCTAGTCTATATGGATTTTATCATAAATTTAATGCTAACAGATTGAACAAACTAAATTTATAAAAAAACATTTCTATACTTAACAAAATTCTACTTCTGTATGTTCTTACAAAATCTAAATTCATATGCGCCTGAACCTAATTTCATTTCAGGCATATCACTTGCCTTCCAATCATCTTCCACTATTCGTAATGTGGCTGATGTATTTGTTGGCACATCAACGTTTAATACTGCTTGTCCATGTTCTACACGCCAATCAATTTTAATTTCTCCATATGCTGTTTCACGCTTTATACAAACCCAGTCTAAATTAGAATTAAAATGAGGCTGAATATAAAAATGTTTATATGCAGGTTTTGTTTCATCCACTTCTAATCCAACAATATATCGGTATACCCATTCAACGATAGAGCCATATGCGTAATGATTATAAGAATTCATACTATCATTCCAAAGTGTTCCATCCTCTTTCACGCCATCCCAATGTTCCCAAATCGTTGTGGCACCTTGTTTCACTTGGTATAACCATGATGGATAATCTTCATAAAATAGAAGCTTACAAGCAAGGTCATGACGGTTAAAATTGCTTAATATTAAATTTAAATATGGTGTTCCTATAAAACCAGTTGTTAAATGATTGTTACTTTCTTTTAAAAGCTCAATTAACCGATTAAATACCTTCTCCTTCACATCATCTTTCACTAGTTCAAAAAGAAGTACTAATATGTGGGCTGTTTGAGTATTCGAAATTAACCTACCATTTGGTGTAACGAATTCATTTTGAAACGCTTGAACAATATTTGCATGTAATTCTTTATAAAACGTAGCATCTGTTTTTTCGCCTAAAATCTCAGCAACCTTTCGTAAAAGCGATGTAGAATATGCATAATAAGCTGTCGCAATAAAGTGCTTGTCTGTTCCGCCTTCATATACATCAGGTTTCGTATCTAATGCAAGCCAATCCCCTAAATGATAGCCTGTATCCCATAAATACTCGTTCTCACCTTGTGAACGTATGTAATCTATATACTTCTTCATACTTTCATATTGTTCTTTTAAAATCGATACATCTCCGTAATGTAAATAATGAACCCACGGACATATAATTGCTGCATCGCCCCAACCACCGGAAGTATCCAGATTAAAATCCGCTCTTTTTCCAAACGCATCTGGTATAACTAAAGGCACAGCTCCGTTTTTATTTTGGTCAAGCGATAAATCTTGAAGCCATTTTTTAAAGAACAATTGGACATTCATAATTTGCGTAGCTGTCCCAATGAACATTTGTGCATCTCCTGTCCATCCGAGTCGATCGTCTCGCTGCGGACAATCTGTTGGCACATCAAAAAAATTCCCTCTTTGAGACCATTCCACATTATGATGAAGTTGATTGATTAATGGATTGGACGTTTCGAATTCAGTCGTTTTTTCCATATCTGTATGTAATACAATCCCTTCAAAATCTGCTATTTGAGGCGGCTGGGTTAATCCACTTATTTTCACATACCTAAAGCCTTGATATGTAAAATGAGGCTCAAACGTTTCCTCTTCCTCTCCTTTTGCTATATACACTATTTTTTGTTTTGCCTTTCGGAGATTTCCAGCGTAAAAACTACCGTCTTTATCCAATATTTCAGCGTGATGCAATTCTATCTTTTGACCACTATAAACATGACGGACTATAAATTGAACCCAACCTACCATATTTTGCCCCATATCAATAAGCCATTCGTGATTCGGTAGTTTTGAAATAGAAATTGGTTTTATAATTTTCATTTTACGAATTGATTTATTTTCTTGCGCAACAACTATTTGTTTAGAATGCTCAAGTACTTCAACATTTTCTAGCTCTTGCACACTTTCTTCTAGTCTAGCATCGTATACTTCACCTTCATAAATTTCTGAGTACAAAATTGGGCTTGAAGTTACCTTCCATGTTTCATCCGTTACAATTTTTTCTTTCGTTCCATCTTCATACGTTATATGTAATTGAGCACTTATTGCTCGTCTTCTCCCGTAATAATTACGTACATGATGCACGGTAATCGGCCCTTTATACCAGCCGTTACCTACCAGAGTAGAAATATCATTTTGCCCTATCTTTATGTGTTATATCATACGTTTGATACAATACTCTCTTATCATAACTTGTCCATCCAGGAGTAAAATAATAATCTCCAATACGCTCTCTATTAATAGAAGCCTCATATATTCCTAAACTAGTGATATATAAGCGTGCTTTTTTAACTGCTTTTTTAATAGAAAAACTTTTATTAAAAGACATAACTTGCGTTCGTTCTTTTTTCGCAGTAATCCAGTTTCCGCTCCAATTATCTTGCCCTTGTAACCCCGTCTCCCAAAATCCTACTTTAGACCAAGATGATTCTTCTCCGTAATTATCCCATACCTTTACCCGGTAAAAATAACGTGTCTCTTCTCTGTATGAAAATGAATTGATTGGTATATGTAAACTTTGATCTGTTTCTACTTTTTGCGAATCAAACATTAAAATTTCAAAATCTCTATCCTTCGCAACCTGCAGTTGATAAGCAAATTGTTTTACATTTCGGTTACTCGACTCAAGCTGCCAACTCATTTTCACAACTTTTGAATCTATACCTATCGGATTTTTTTTATTATCACAAAGCACTCTCTTTATTGTTAGCACACTTCTTCACCATCTTTTCTAAATCTTAATTTAAATTAATTATAATAAAAATAAAATTCTAAATAAATAATAATTTTATTCATTCTTACAAAATTATTAACTTT